>DATBBO010000060.1:0-16019 GCA_036270995.1 Dongiaceae bacterium
ATCCAAAGCGCCGCCCTGGCCATGCTGGTGCATGGCCGGCTGGTGCGTGCCGGGCGCTTCTCCCCGGCGGTCGCCTGAGCCACCCCATCGAGGAGTCCGCGGATGCCGAGCTACGACTATGATCTCTTCGTCATCGGCGCCGGCTCCGGCGGCGTGCGCGCGGCACGCCTGTCGGCGGGCTACGGCGCCAGGGTCGCCATCGCCGAGGACTATCGCGTCGGCGGAACCTGTGTCATCCGCGGCTGTGTGCCCAAGAAGCTCCTGGTCTATGCCGCCCATGTGCGCGAGGAGGTGGAGGATGCGGCCGGCTATGGCTGGACGATCCCGGAGGCACGCTTCGACTGGCCGACCCTGATCGCCCATAAGGACAAGGAGATCGCGCGGCTCGAGAGCGTCTATCGCCGGGTCCTCGATGCCGCGAAGGTGTCGATCATCGAGGGCCGGGCGCGCTTCGCCGATGCCCATACGGTCGTGATCGGTGGCAAGCGGATCACCGCCGACAGGATCCTGATCGCCAATGGCGGCCATCCCGTGCGCCTGCCGGGCTATGACGCCGAGAACAGCATCACCTCCAACGAAGCCTTCCAGCTCGAGCAGCTGCCGGAGAGCATCGCCATCGTCGGCGGCGGCTATATCGCCGTGGAGTTCGCTGGCATCTTCAACGGCCTGGGTAGCCGGGTCTCTCTGCTCTATCGCGGTGATCAGATTCTGCGCGGCTTCGACAACGATCTGCGCCATGGCCTCGCCGCCGAGCTCACGCGCAAGGGCATCGACCTCCGGCTCCGCGCGGTGGTGCATAGCATCGAGCCCGCGGCCAAGGGCTGGCGCGTCACTCTCGGCGACGGCGCCACGCTGGAGGTCGATAAGGTGATGGCGGCGACCGGCCGGCGACCCAACACCCATGATCTCGATGCCGGGCTGGCGGGTGTCGAGCTCTCGCTTCACGGTGCGGTCAAGGTCGATGCCTATTCGAAGACGAGCCGGGACAACATCTATGCCATCGGCGATGTTACCGACCGGCTGAACCTGACGCCCGTGGCGATCCGCGAGGGCGTGGCCTTCGCCGACACGGTCTTCGGCGGCAGGCCTTGGGCCATGGACCATGAGGGCGTCGCATCGGCGGTATTCAGCCAGCCCCCCATCGGCACCGTGGGCTTGACCGAGGCAGTGGCGCGCAAGCGCGGGCCGATCGACATCTACAAGGCGAACTTCCGGCCCATGAAGCACACCCTCTCCGGCCGGGAGGAGCGGACCCTGATGAAGCTCGTGGTCGAGCGCGCGAGCCAGCGCGTACTGGGGGCTCATATGCTGGGCCCCGACGCGCCGGAGATCATTCAGGCCATGGCGATCGCCGTGAAGCTCGGCGCCACCAAGCAGCAGTTCGACGAGGCGGTCGCGATCCATCCGACAGCGGCGGAGGAATTCGTGACCATGCGCCAGAAAGAGCCCGATCCGGCCGAGCCGGCGCTCATGCGCACGCCTTGATCTGGGGAAGTTCTTCTCCTAGCTTCGAGGCCTCTGCTGGGGAGGGGGCGATGTCTCCGAAATTCATGGTTTTGGCGGCGATGGGCCTGCTCCTCGTCGCGATCCCACCGGCGGCGGCCTTCGACTGCAGCGAGAACGGCATGCAGGCCGAGATGGATGCGTATCAGGCGGCCCAGCCCAAGCCCGGGAATATGTGCGAGAGCGCCCAGCTCCAGATCGTCCTGATGAAAAAGCAGATCGAGATCCTCGACCGCTGCCCCGGCAGCGATCCTACCGGGGACAACCGCTGGCAGGCCAAGGAATCGATCAAGGCGTCCCAGAACACCCTCGACACCATGTGCGGCAACAATTGAGCCAGTGCGCAGCGGGAGACAGCGGGCCGGGGTGCGGTTGAAAACTACCCGGTTCGGGCGTATAGGGTCGGGCTCGTTTTGAGCCAGAGGTAGGCAAAATGGCGGGTAAATGGAGCCCGGAGAGCTGGCGGGGGAAGCCCATCGAGCAGACCCCCGACTATCCCGATCCGGCGAAGCTGGCAGCGGCCGAGGCGCGGCTACGCGGCTATCCCCCGCTGGTCTTCGCGGGCGAGGCCCGGCGCCTCATGGAAATGCTGGGGGAGGTGGCGGAGGGCCGCGGCTTCCTGCTCCAGGGCGGCGACTGCGCCGAGAGCTTCGCCGAGTTCAGCGCCAACAACATCCGCGACACCTTCCGCGTGCTGCTGCAGATGGCGGTCGTGCTCACCTTCGGCGCCGCCTTGCCGGTGGTGAAGGTGGGGCGCATGGCGGGCCAGTTCGCCAAGCCCCGCTCCGCGCCGACGGAGACGATCGGTGGCGTCGAGCTGCCGAGCTATCGCGGCGACAACATCAACGGCATCGAGTTCACGGCCGCCGCCCGCACCCCCGATCCCGAGCGCCTGGTCCAGGCTTATAACCAGTCGGCCGCGACCCTGAACCTGCTGCGCGCCTTCGCCCAGGGCGGCTTCGCCGATTTGCACAGGGTGCATCGCTGGAATCTGGACTTCGTCGCCGACAGCCCGCTGGGTCACCGCTATGCCGAGCTCGCCGACCGGCTGAGCGAGACCCTCGACTTCATGGCGGCCTGCGGCATGACGGCGGAATCGACTCCCCAGATCCGCGAGACCGAGTTCTTCACCAGCCATGAGGCGCTCCATCTCGCCTATGAGCAGGCGCTGACCCGCGTCGACAGCCTGACGGGCAAGTGGTACGCCTGCTCGGCCCATATGCTCTGGATCGGCGATCGCACGCGCCAGGTCGACGGCGCCCATGTCGAGTTCGCCCGCGGGATCGAGAACCCCATCGGCCTCAAATGCGGCCCCAGCATGGAGGCCGACGACCTGCTGCGGCTGATCGATCTGCTGAATCCCGGCAATGTCCCGGGCCGGCTGACCCTGATCGCCCGCATGGGTGCCGACAAGGTCGAGGCCAGGCTGCCGCCCCTGTTGCGGGCGGTGAAGCGCGCCGGGGCCAAGGTGGTCTGGTCCTGCGACCCCATGCATGGCAACACCATCAAATCCTCGAACGGCTACAAGACCCGGCCCTTCGACCGGGTGCTGGCGGAGGTGCGTGGTTTCTTCGCGGCGCATCAGGCCGAGGGCTCCCATGCCGGCGGTGTGCATGTGGAGATGACGGGCCAGGATGTGACCGAATGCATCGGCGGCGCGAAGGCGGTGACGGAGCAGTCCCTGGCGGACCGCTACCACACCCATTGCGATCCGCGGCTCAATGCCAGCCAGGCGCTCGAGCTTGCCTTCCTCATCGCCGGCGCGCTGAAGCAGGAGCGCGCCCATCAGGGCCGGAAGATCGCCGCGGCCTCCTGAGCCGGCAGAAGCCAGGGAGCGGCCCAGGGAGCGATGACGGGGGTGAGCATGGGACCGGGCCCAGACCAGATACCGGCTTGGACGGATCACTATTTCCTGCGCACGAAGAAGGCGATCGAGCGCTTCGGCGACAGGGAGGTCACATATGCGGTCTTCATGCGCCGGCCGGTCATCTCCGCCCCGCGCCTGGCGATCGCCTGGCTGAACGAGATCGCCGCGGCCCGCAACACGCGCTTTACCATCGATCTGCGCTTTGCCGAGGGTAAATGGGTCGGCGCCGGCGTGCCGATCATGTATGTCAACGGCTCCTTCCGGCATCTGGTCGATCTCGAGACCATCATGCTGCAGAAGTTGGGACCGGCTTGCGTTGCCGCCTTCAACGCCTTCACCATGTGCGCCGATTTGCCCAAGGTCGCCTTCCTGGCGATGGACGCCCGCCATTGCGCCGGGCTGGAGATGGCGGAACTCATGGCCTATGCGGCCAGCGTCGGCTCGGCGCGCGCGAAGCGCAAGGTGGGGGCCAAGGGCTTCGTCGCCAACGCCACCGAGGCGACCGCCCATTACTTCGGCCAGTCCCATGCGCGCGGCACCATGCCTCACGCCCTCATCGGCTATGCCGGCTCGACGGTCGGCGCCGCGGAGATGTTTCACGAGACCTTCCCCGACGATGACATGACGGTGCTGGTCGACTATTTCGGCCGCGAGGTGAGCGATTCCCTCGCCGTCTGCCGGCGCTTCCCGGAGATGGCGGCGGCCGGGCGGTTGGGCGTGCGCATCGATACCGCCGGAAGCCGCTTCGTCGAGGGGCTCGATCCCCCGGCCTCCTATGCCGTGCTGGAGCGCCATGTGCCCGAGGCGATCCGCGGCTATCGCAGCGAGGCGGAGCTGCGCTATCTCGTCGGCGCCGGCGTCTCGGCCGCCGCCTGCCACCATCTGCGCGACGAGCTCGATGCGGCGGGCTTCGCCAAGGTCAAGCTGGTCGCCTCCTCGGGCTTCGATCCCGCCAAATGCCGGATGATGGCCGAGGCCGAGGCGCCCATCGACGTGATCGGCACCGGCTCCTTCCTTCCGCAGCGCTGGACCGAGACCTATGCCACGGCGGATATCGTCGAATACGATGGCAAGCCCCTGGTCAAGGTCGGTCGAGAGTTCCTCCTGAGGAAGTAGCCCCTTCAGCCGCCATGGCGCGCTTCGACTGGAACAAGGTTCAACGCTGGCTCATCGGCGCCCCGCGCGACCCGCTGCGGCGGGAGCAGCGCGAGGGCATGCTGCTGGTCGCCTTCCTGGCCTGGATCGGGCTCGGCGCCGACGGCCTCTCCTCGGCGAATTACGGGCCGGAGGAAGCGTTTCTGGCGCTCGGCGTCCACAGCCATCTGGCGCTCTACCTGGCGCTGGCCACGGCGCTCACCGTTGTCGTCATCTGCCTGGGATATGTCCAGGTGATCGAGCTCTTCCCCTCGGGCGGGGGCGGCTATCGCGTCGCCTCGGTGCTGGTCGGACCCTATGCGGGTCTCATCTCGGGCTCGGCCCTCATCGTCAACTTCATCCTGACCGCAGCACTCTCGGTCGCCAGCGGCGTCGATGCGCTGTTCAGCCTGCTGCCCGTCTACTGGCAGGTCTGGAAGGTGCCGCTGGAGATCCTGATCATCGTCGGGCTGACCGTGGCCAATCTGCGCGGGATCAAGGAAGAGCTGTTGCTGCTGATGCCGATCTTCGTCGGCTTCCTGGTCAGCAATGGCGGGCTCATCATCTTCGGCGTGCTGGGCCATTGGACAAGGCTGCCGGGCCTCATCCCCGATACGGTGCACGAGACGGCCAGCCTCGCCGGAGAGATCGGCTGGTGGCCGGTGCTGGGAGTCGTGCTCCAGGCCTTCGCGCTCGGCGGAGGCACCTATACCGGCATCGAGGCGGTCTCCAACAACATCCACATGCTGCGCGAGCCGCGCACGGTCACCGGGCGCTGGACCATGACCTATATGGCGGTCTCGCTCTCCTTTGCCGCCGGCGGGCTGATCGTCCTCTATCTGCTGTGGGACATCCATCCGGAATACGGCCAGACACTGAACGCCGTCACCTTCCGCCAGATCCTGGCCCATTTCCTGGGCTCGGACTCCGTTGCCGGGGGCATCATCCTGCTCGGCACGCTGGCGGTCGCGGCGGGTCTCCTTTTCGTCGCCTCCAACACCGGCTTCCTCGGCGGTCCCGCGGCGCTTGCCAATATGGCGATCGACCGCTGGATGCCCCATCAGTTCGCCCATCTCTCCAACCGGCTGGTGACGCAAAACGGCGTGCTGCTGATGGCGATATCGGCCATTGCCATCCTGGTCATCACCAGCGGTCGGGTCGACAAGCTGGTGGTACTCTACAGCATCAACGTCTTCATCAGCTTCGTGCTCTCCTTCATCGGCCTCACCCGCCATTGGCTGAGGCGGCGCAACGGCGAGCCGCGCCGGCCCTTCCGGCTGTTCATCGCCGTCTTCGGCTTCTTCCTGACCGCAACGATCCTGACCGTCACCACCATCAACAAATTCGCCGAGGGCGCCTGGATGACCGTGGTCATCACCGGCTGCATCATCACCGCAGGGCTGATGATCCGGCGGCATTATGATGCCTGCGGCCGGCTCCTCTCCCAGGCCGATGCGCTCTTCGCGACGACGACCCGGGCCGTGGCCTCGGCCGAGCCGCCGGCGCTCCGCCGTGACAAGCCGACCGCCATCTTCCTCGTGGGCGGCAGCCTCGGGACCGGCATGCATACCCTGCTCGCGACCCGCAAGCTCTTCCCCGAGCATTTCGCGAACTACGTCTTCATCCGCGTGGGCGAGGTCGATTCCGATACCTTCCGCCATGCGGGCGAGCTCGAAACCCTGCGCCAGCGGGTCGACGACTTCCTGGCCCAGTTCGTCAACTACTGCCACCGCCGCCAGCTCGCGGCCGCCGCCTATGGCGGCGTGGCGGCGGATGCCATGGCGGAGCTGACCGAGGTGCTCGACCGGGCGTTGGCCGAGTTCCCCAACAGCATGGTCTTCGCCTCCCAGCTCGTGTTCAAGAACGAGAACTTCTGGATCCGCCTGCTGCACGGCCAGACGCCGCTGATCATGCAGCGCCGCCTGCAGGCGCGCGGTGTGCCGATGCTGATTCTGCCGATGAAGCTCTAGGAGCCCGGACCATGTCCCGCCAGCGCTTCAAGGCGCGGCTGCGGGGCCCATTTCGGCAAGCGCGGTCTCCAGCATGATGTCCTCGGGCATCTCATGGTTGAAGCCGATGAGCAGCTCCGTCTCGCCGGGGAAGACGTTCTCGATGCTGTGGAGCCAGGCGACGGGGACGAAATAGACGTCGCCGGCGCCGATATCGACGCGCTCGATCCGGTTGCCGGGCCGCAGCAGCGAAAGCCGCGCCCGCCCGCTCGCGACATAGCCGATCTCGGCGCAATTGGGATGCCAGTGCAGCCCATGGGCGCCCTTGGGCTGCAGGCGCTGGGCGCGCAGCGAGAGCTTGTCGAGAATGGAGAATTCTTCCGCGCTCACGGCCCGGGTGAGATCGCCGGCCGGGCCGGCCAGGGGCTCGATCATGGAGAGGCTCAGGCGGTGCGGATTGGCGCGCCCGGCGCGCGCATTCCGCGGCGAGGTCCTGGGAGCCGCGGCACCGGCCGCAAGCCCGTCGGGGCCGAGCTCGACCGGCCGTTCATGGTTGAAGACCAGGAGGAGCTTCGTCTCCGCCAGGCTGGCGAAATGATGCAGGAAGCCCTGCTGGATGAAGAAGAGATCGCTCGGCGCCACGGTGAAGCAGTCGCGGATCGGGCCGGGGCTCGAGATGGTGATGCGCGCCTCGCCCTCGATGCAGCAGGCGAGCATATGGGCATTGGCGCGCCAGAAGGGCCCATGGCCCCCGCGCGGACCCAGGCTCAGCAGCTCGGCCGAGAGGCCCTGCAGGGCGGGGAGGCTCTCGGCATCGACGCATCTGCGCCAGGCGCCCGCCGCGAGCTGCTGCGGGTGAAGCCGGCTCAGATGGAACAGATGGGCCGAATGGGTCATGGCCGCCGGCGCCGTCCGAAGCTTGCATGACAGGTTGGAGACGATAGCCGCGCGCTCGCCCGGTTGTTTGGAAGAATCCCCGCAGGACTGGAAGGTCCTTGCGCCAAAGGGCGCCGAGGCGCTTGTCCGGACTCCCCAATATCCCGCGCCGGGCGCAGGATATCGCGGTCTCTTTGGCCGCCCGCGCGGAGAAGGGGGATGTATGTTGTCCGAGAGCTTCGCCGATTCCGGCCGGACAAGCGCCGGGTTGCTCGACCCGGCCGAGTTCCCGCAGGCGCTCACCCGATCCTCGAGCTTCGACCGGATCCTGCATCGCGAGGAGGGGCTCTGCGTCTCCCATCATGGCTATGCCGACGCCGCCTTCCGGGCCGATGGCTTCTCGCATCATTGCGTCTCCATCCAGCTCGCCGGCCGCACGCATCATGTGCGCCGGGTGGGCGAGCATCGCGGATCGGGGACATCCGTCGCCGGCAAGGTCTTCGCCACCAGGGCCATGGCGCCGATCGCCTGGAGCTGGGACGGGCCGGCCGAGATGATCAATGTCTGGATCACGCCTCAGCGGCTGAACCAGGATCTGGAGGCCGATGGCAGCAACCTCGAGCTCGTCGACCGGTTCTGCATCGATGATCCGCTGCTGGCCCAGCTCGCCGTTGCGCTCCGCGCGCAGTCCGGCGCGCCGCGGCCCTTCGGGCGGCTGATGGTCTCGGGCGTGCTCTCGACAATGATGGCCCATCTGGGCCAGCACCATTCCAATCGCGGCCCCGACATTGCGCCGGCTAGGAGCGGTGGCCTGCCGCCCGCCCGCCTGCAATCGGTGCTCGACCATATCGACTCGCATATCGCGCGCGAGATCGCCCTCGACGAGCTCGCCGCGCTTGCGGGAAGGAGCGCCTGCCACTTCCTGCGCTGCTTCAAGCAGTCGACCGGCATCTCGCCGCATCGCTACATCACCCGGCGCCGCATCGAGCACGCTTCAGCATTGCTGGCGGCGGGGGAATTGCCGCTCGTCGATGTCGCGCTCGCCTGCGGCTTCGCCGACCAGTCGCATTTCGGCCGCGTCTTCCGCCGCGAGCGCAATCTCACTCCCATGGCCTATCGTCGCCAGGCGGCGCATTGAAAAGACCCTCTCCCGCTTCAAAGCGCGGGAGAGGGCAAGAAAGCCCTTCCCGGCCGGGAACCTCGTCAACTAGGATATTGCCCAAGGGAGCATCGATGGCCGAAGGCCAAAACAAGAAATGGGGGCTCCGGGCCCTGATCAGCGGCGCCGTCGCGGCTTGGCTCATTTACGACATGGCCAGCGCCACGGAAGCACCGAGCCAAGCGCTCGCGATCCTTCACTATGTGCTTCTGGTTCTCCTCCTCATCAGTTTTGTCGGCTCGCTCTGGAAGTACTTTACAGCCGAGTGAGCTAGTCAACACCGTGAGCGGAGGAAGTCATCCGCGTTCGGCGGAGGCCGATCCGCATGCCCCTTTCGCTTCCAGCGCGAGAGCAGTGCCCGCTTGCGCGGGTCGAGCGCAATCCTGTCCCTCTCCCACGCTTTGAAGCGGGAGAGGGAAGGAAAAGGAAGGTTGGGGGGAACAGCAAGAATCGTCCAGGGATGCGGCTCCTGTTCTAAACCGGCCCGGGGCCGGCCTCCATGATGCCTCCCTAGGCTCAGCACGGAGGTAAGGCATGGCCCCGCTCTCGCAAGCTCCCATCACCGCCGGAGGCAAGCCATGACCGTCATCGACGGTGCGGGTGGCGGTGGCTGGAGGGCGCCCGCGATGGGGGTGAGCCTGGCCGAGTTGCATGGCTCGATCGCCCTGCCCCGCCAGGGCGGGGTCTGGCGCAAGGCGCTGGCCTTCGCCGGACCCGGTTTCGTCGTCTCCGTGGGTTATATGGATCCCGGCAATTGGGCGACCGATCTCGCCGGCGGATCGGCCTTCGGCTACACGCTGCTCTCGGTCGTGCTGCTCTCGAACCTGATGGCGATGCTGCTGCAGGCCTTGAGCGCCCGCCTCGGCATCGCCACGGGCCGCGACCTGGCGCAAGCCTGCCGCGACAGCTATCCGGCGCCTGTTACCACCATGCTCTGGGTCCTCTGCGAGGTCGCGATCTGCGCCTGCGACCTGGCGGAGGTGATCGGCACCGCCATCGGGCTGAAGCTTCTCTTCGGTTTGCCTATCCTGCTCGGCGTCTGCCTGACGGCCCTCGACGTGTTCGTGATCCTGCTGCTGCAGCGCCATGGCTTCCGCCATCTCGAGGCCTTCGTCATCAGCCTGATCGCGCTGGTGGCCGCGGGCTTCCTGTTCGAGATCGCACTCGCCCATCCGGCGATCGCGGATGTCGCGGCCGGGCTGCTGCCGCGGGCGGAGATCATCACCGACCCCAGCATGCTCTACATCGCCATCGGGATCCTCGGTGCCACGGTGATGCCGCACAACCTCTATCTCCATTCCTCCATCGTCCAGACCCGCCGTTTCGCCAAGACACCGCAGGGCAGGCGCGAGGCTCTGCGGTTTGCCGTCGCCGATTCGAACTTCGCGCTCGCCACCGCCTTCTTCATCAATGCGGCGATCCTCATCATCGCCGCGGCGGCCTTCCATCAGAACGGACGCACCGATGTGGCGGAGATCCAGGACGCCCATCATCTGCTGGGCCCGCTGCTGGGCGCGCCGGCCGCGGGCATCGTCTTTGCGCTTGCGCTCCTGGCGGCCGGCCAGAACTCCTTGGTCACCGCCACGCTTGCCGGCCAGGTGGTGATGGAAGGCTTCCTCGATCTGCGCATGCCAGTCTGGCTCCGGCGCCTGATCACCCGCGCCATCGCCATCGTGCCTGCCATCGTGGTGACGGCGATGAGCGGCGAGAAGGGACTGGCCCATCTGTTGATCCTGAGCCAGGTGATCCTGAGCCTCCAGCTTCCCTTCGCCGTCATCCCGCTGGTCGCCATCACCCGCAGCCGCGCCAAGATGGGCGCGCTCGCCAGCCCCGCCTGGCTGACGGGCCTCGCCGCCTTCGTCGCCGCGGTGATCCTGGCCGCGAATGTGAAGATGCTGCTGGATCTGATTTAGCGGCCACGGCACAGGGCCACTCCTTTCCGTCACCCCGGCGAAATCCCCGGATCAAGTCCGGGGAGGGGTCCAGGGGCAACCAGCGAGTTCTTGCAATCCCGGATCCCTGCTTCCGCCGGGATGACGAGGAAGAACATCGTGGTGGCTGTGAAGATATGGGTACACAGCCCTGCCGTGGCTGCAATTGACAGGCAGGCGACCTCCGTTAAGTTGGCCGCCATGACGCAGGAGCTCGCCATCGCCCTTGCCCAGATCAACCCCACGGTCGGGGATGTGACGGGCAATCTCGCCAAGATCCGCGCGGCCCGTGCTAAGGCGGCGGCGCTGAAGGCCGACCTCGTGGTCTTCAGCGAGCTCGTTCTCTCCGGCTACCCGCCCGAAGATCTCGTGCTGAAGCCCGCCTTCCAAGCCGCCTGCCGCACCGCGGTCGAGGCGCTCGCGCGGGAGACCGGCGATGGCGGGCCGGCGGTGCTGCTGGGAACGCCCTGGCTCGACGACGGCAAGCTCTACAACGCCGCCCTGCTCCTGGCTGATGGCGCGATCCTCGCCCAGCGCTACAAGGTCGATCTCCCCAATTACGGTGTTTTCGACGAGAAGCGCGTCTTCACCGCAGCACCGCCCCAGGGGCCGGTGAACTTCCGCGAGGTGCGCCTGGGCGTCATGGTCTGCGAGGATATGTGGACGCCGGAGATGACCGAGACCTTGAGCGAATCCGGCGCTGAGATCCTGCTGGTCCCCAATGGCAGCCCCTATGACCGCGCCAAATACGAGCAGCGCCTGCAGCTCGCCGGCGCGCGCAGCGTGGAATCGGAGCTGCCGATCCTCTACGTCAACCAGATCGGCGGGCAGGATGAGCTGGTCTTCGACGGCGACTCCTTTGCCCTCGATGCCGATGCGACGCTGAAGGCCCAGCTTCCAGCCTGGCAGGAGGCGGTGGCGCTGACCCGCTGGCAGCGCAGCAATCGCGGCTGGCATTGCGCCGAGGGCGAGATCGTCGAACCCCGCTTCGGCCTTGCCGGCATCTATCAGGCCATGATGCTGGGCCTGCGCGACTATGTGGAGAAGAACCGCTTTCCTGGCGTGGTGCTGGGGCTCTCGGGCGGCATCGATTCCGCCATCAGCGCTGCGGTCGCCGTCGACGCCCTGGGACCTGGGCGCGTGCGGGCGCTGATGCTGCCCTCGCCCTATACCAGCCGCGACAGCCTGGAGGATGCGGCGGCCTGCGCAGAGGCGCTCGGGATCCGCATCGACTCGGTTTCCATCGAGCCGGCGATGAAGGCCTTCGCCGGCATGCTGGCGCCGATCTTCGACGGCCGCGCGCCGGACACCACCGAGGAGAACATCCAGAGCCGCGCCCGGGGCGTGACCCTCATGGCCTTCTCCAACAAGCTCGGGCATATGGTGCTCTCCACCGGCAACAAATCCGAGATGTCGGTGGGCTATGCGACCCTCTATGGCGATATGTGCGGCGGCTATTCGGTGCTGAAGGATGTCTACAAGACCACGGTCTACGCGCTCTCGCGCTGGCGCAACGAGGACTTGCCCATCGGCGGGGCAGGGCCGGAGGGCCGCGTGATTCCCGAGCGCATCCTGACCAAGGCGCCGACCGCGGAGCTGAAGCCCAACCAGACCGATCAGGATTCCCTGCCGCCCTATGACGTGCTGGATGCCATTCTCGAGGGGCTGGTGGAGGACGAGCTGACGGTGGAGCAGATTGTGGCCCGCGGCCATGACGAGGCGACGGTGCGCCGAGTCTGGCGCATGCTGGACATGGCCGAATACAAGCGGCGCCAGGCACCGCCCGGCGTCAAGATCACCCGCCGCGCCTTCGGCCGCGACCGGCGCTATCCCATCACCAACGGCTTCCGCAGCTAGAGATGTATTGGCCCGTTTGTTTCTGCGTCACTCCGGCGAAAGCCGGAGTCCAGGGAAACAAGCGGTGCGCTGCAACCCTGGATCCCGGCTTTCGCCGGGATGACGATGGAATGCGGGACTTCGGCCCAGATGTCGTCTAGCCCGCCCCGCGTCCGCTTCGCCCCCAGCCCGACCGGCCACCTCCATATCGGGAATTCCTATATCGCGCTCGCCAACTGGCTACATGCCCGGCATGCCGGCGGCTGGTTCCTGCTGCGCTTCGATGATACGGACCGGGAGCGCTCGACCGATGAATTCGCTGCGGGCATCGCGGCGGATCTCACCTGGCTCGGGCTTCTTTGGGATGCCGAGGCGCGCCAGTCCGATCGGCTGGCCCTCTATGACGCAGCGGTCGAGCGGCTGAAATCCGCCGGCCGGCTCTATCCTTGCTACGAGACGTCGGAGGAGCTCGCCCTCAAGCGCACGCTCCAGCTCCAGCGTGGCGCACCGCCGGTCTACGACCGGGCAGCCCTCGCCCTCTCGGCAGCGGAGAGAGCGAAGCTCGAAGCCGAGGGTCGGCGGCCCCATTGGCGCTTCAAGCTCTCAGGTGGGCGCAACGCCTGGAACGATCTGGTGCGCGGACCCCAGGAGATCGACGAGGCGAGCCAGAGCGATCCCATCCTCGTGCGCGCCGACGGCAATCACCTCTACACCCTGACCTCGGTAGCCGACGACGTCGACTTCGCCATCAGCCACGTGATCCGCGGCGCCGATCATGTGACCAACACCGGGGCCCAGATCGAGATCTATCGGGCGCTGGGGGCCGAGCCGCCGGCCTTCGCCCATCTGCCGCTGCTCTCGGATGCCCACGGGGAGGGGTTCTCCAAGCGCCTCGGCAGCCTCTCCCTTGGCGATCTCCGTAGCCAGGGGATCGAGCCGCTGACGGTCGCCTGTTATCTCGCGACCATCGGGGCCGGGGCGCCGGAGCTGAGGGAAAGTCTCGCCGCGCTGGCGGCGGATTTCGACCTCGGGCGCTTCCACGGTGGCTCGCCGCGCTTCGACCCGGCCGAGCTTGTCCATCTAAACGCACGGCTGTTGCGCCAGCTTCCCTTCGCGGCGGTGGCGGGGCGCCTGTCCGCGGGTGTCGACGACAAACTCTGGCTGGCGGCGCGTGGCAATCTCCAGCACCTCGGCGATGTCGAGGTCTGGCGCCGGGTCAGCGAGGGGCCGGTGGCGCCGGTGATCGAATGCCCGGAGTTCGCCGCGGGGGCGGCCCTGCTGCTGCCGGCGGAGCCCTGGGACGAGGGCACGTGGGGTGCCTGGACCGCCGAGGTGAAACGGGTGACAGGCCGCCGCGGCCGAGATCTCTTCCACCCCCTGCGCCTGGCGCTGACCGCGCGGGAAGATGGACCGGAGCTCAAGCTTCTGCTACCGCTTATCGGTCGTGCCCGGGCGCTGGCCCGGCTCAGGGGCGAAACCGCCTGAGGCTGAGGAGATCGAGGATGGCTAGGACGATGCGGAGCTGTTGTCCGGAGATGTGAGACGGGCCGTTTGTCGGCCGCGCCAGCTCTCCCTTTCCGCCATCCAGTTGCCTCGGTGCCGTCCATGTCCATCCAGCTCTACAACACGCTAACCCGCCGCAAGGAGCCGTTCCAGCCCATCGATCCCGCCCATGTGCGGATCTATGTCTGCGGCCCCACGGTCTATGACTACGCCCATATCGGCAATGCGCGGCCCGTTGTCGTCTTCGACACGCTCTACCGCCTGCTGCGGCGAAGCTATGGCGAGGGGCATGTCACCTATGTGCGCAACATCACCGATGTCGAGGACAAGATCATCGCCGCCGCCGCCGAACGGGGCGAGCAGATCGCCGATCTGACCCACCGAACCGCCGCGGCCTATCGCGACGACATGGCGGCGCTGAATGCACTGGCGCCCGATCACGAGCCGCGCGCCACCGCCTTTATCGGCGAGATGGTGGCGATGATCGAGACCCTGATCGCCCGCGGCCATGCCTATGTCGCCGAGGGGCATGTGCTGTTCCACGTGCCCTCCATGCCGGAGTATGGCCAGCTCGCCCGGCGCTCCCAGGACGACATGATCGCCGGCGCCCGGGTCGAGGTGGCACCCTATAAGAAGCACCCCGCCGATTTCGTCCTGTGGAAGCCGAGCGAGCCCCATCAGCCGGGCTGGCCGAGCCCCTGGGGCCGCGGCAGGCCGGGCTGGCATATCGAATGCTCCGCCATGGCGGAGGCCAAGCTCGGCATCACATTCGACATCCATGGCGGCGGCATCGATCTCATCTTCCCCCATCACGAGAACGAGATCGCCCAGAGCCGCTCGGCCCATGACGGCGCGCCGCTGGCGCGGGTCTGGATGCATAACGGCTTCGTCCAGGTGAACGGCGAGAAGATGTCGAAGTCGCTGGGCAATTTCTTCACCGTGCACGAGCTGCTGGAAGAGGGCGAGCGCGGCGAGGCGATCCGCCTTGCCCTGCTGACGGCCCATTACCGCCAGCCCGTGGATTTCACCCGCGAGGGGCTGGCGGAGGCCACGGCCCAGCTCGACCGCTTCTATCTGGCGCTGGAGAAGGCCGGGGAGGCCGGCGAGGCCGATCCCGGGGCGGCGGAGCCTCCGCCGGAGCTTCTGGCCGCCCTCGAGGACGATCTGAACACGCCGCTCGCCCTGGCGCATCTCCACGAGGCCGCGACCCGCCTCAACAAGGCGGAAAATCCGGTGGAGAAGGCGGCGGCCAGAGCGAGCCTGCTCGCCGGCGCCGATCTGCTGGGCCTGCTGAAGCAGCGCCCGGCGGATTGGCTGAAGGGCGGCCAAGCCGGCGGCCCCGATTCCGCGGAGATCGAGGCCCGCATCGCCGAGCGCCTCGCCGCCCGCAAGGCCCGGGACTTCGCCACCGCCGACCGCATCCGCGACGAGCTGGCGGCCCAGGGCGTGCTGCTGGAAGACGGGCCGAAGGGGACAAGTTGGCGGCGGGTGGGATAGCCGGGGCGTCCGTTGGAAGCGGTCCTGGCTTTCGAGGTGACTGCTTTAGCGCCCCGCTTTTCTTTGTGGTAACTTGTCGATACTTGCAATGGGGAAGCGGGCGCCGGAAGCTCGCCGAGGGCGCAGCGGCTTCTCCTGGCTGGGGAGGGGGCCACATGACCTTGAACTGGCGTCGCGGTGTTGCTGCGGTCGCTGCGCTGATAGCGCTCGGTGGAACTGCAGAGGCCGACATCCTCTCGGCTGGGCCGGGCTATGGTGGCCCCGAGCAGGTCAACGGAAAGGTGGTCTGCTGCCACCGCAACGCCGCAATCTGCTGAAAATCCCTGAAACGGGCTGAAGCGGCAAACCGTGCGGAAAAGCCCGTTGCACGGGGCTTGCAGGTGCTCTCCCCTATCACTTTCCGTTTCACCTCGTTGCGGGTTCCATGGTACCTATGTGGTACCTCAGCGGTTGAGGTGGAAAAATGCCAATCGTCAAGCTGACGGCCCGGTCGGTGGCGCGGCTGCGCCGGCCTGACGTCGGGCAGATTGACTACTTCGACGATAGCCTGCCCGGCTTCGGCCTCAGGGTATCGGCCGGCGGCCGGCGCGCCTGGGTTCTTCTCTACCGGCACGGGGCCCTGAAGCGCCGCCTCACCCTGGGCCGCTATCCGGATCTCCCCCTGGCCGCGGCCCGGGACAAGGCCAAGGACCATCTGCGCGAGGTCGCCCACGGCCGCGACCCCGCCGCCGAGAAGGCGGCCGGGCGGAAGGCCGAAACCTTCC
>DATBBO010000061.1:0-2170 GCA_036270995.1 Dongiaceae bacterium
GGACCTGCTCCATAATGTTGAGCTTGGCGCCGATGCGGTCAACGAAGGGCGCTATAAGATTGAGGCCGGGCCGCAGCGTGTGCGTATAACGGCCGAAGCGCTCGACGGTGTATTCCATGCCCTGAGGCACGGAGCGCACGCTCATGGCGATGGCCAGAATGGCGACCACCACCACGGCGATGGCCAAGATTCCTGCTCCTCCGATTTCCATAATCCCCCTCTCGGTCCGGCTTTCCCCGGATTTCCTGTTGCGCTCACCCTTCCATATGGTCAGGAACTCTCGATTTTTGAAGCGCGAAGCGGAAGGGTGGGCTCCTGAAGCTCCGTCGGCGGCTCGCCAAGCTCGACAGCGCGGACCTTGTCGCCGCGGCGGACAATGGCCTCGGTGGAGATGCGGATCTGATCGACATCGGTCCGCGCCTGCTCGAAATGGGTCCCGAGCTTGCCGACCCGCTCGTTCAGCCGGCGCACATCTTCCAGCATCCTGTCGACCTCGATCTTGATCTGCCCCGCCTCCTTGCGCATCTCGACATCGCGCAGCACGGCGCGCACGGTGTTGAGCAGCGCCATCAGGGTGGTCGGCGAGACGATCCAGACCCGTGCCCGGAAGCTCTCGTCGACGACATTGGAGAAGCCGGCATAGAGCTCGGCATAGACAGCCTCGCTGGGCAGGAACATGAGGGCCGATTCGCCGGTCTCGCCCGGCACGATGTATTTCTCGCGGATGTCGCGCACATGCTTGCGCAGCGCCTGGTCGAAGGCACGCCCGGCGGCAATGCGCTCGGCATCGGTCACGGCGGCCCTGAGCGCCCGGTAGCTCTCCAGCGGGAATTTGGCGTCGATGGCGATCGGCCCGGTGGGCTCGGGCAGCTTCAGCAGGCAGTCGGCCCGCCCGGCGCCGACCTTGGCCTGGAACTCGTAGCTGCCCGGCGCCAGCAGATCGCGCACGAGATCGGCGAGCTGGATCTCGCCGAAGGCCCCGCGGGCCTGCTTGTTGGAGAGGATGTTCTGCAGTCCGACGACCTGGCCAGAGAGCTCCATGATATTGGCCTGGGCCCGGTCGATGACCGCCAGGCGCACTGCGAGATCGCTCAGCGACTTCCCGGCCTTCTCCGTGGATTCCTGCAGCCGGTCGCCGACCCGTTTGTTGAGGTCGCTGAGCCGGTCCTCGACGGTGCGCGCGAGATTGCGCTCCTGGGCCTGGAGCCGGCCGTCGAGCGCCGCCTGCTGGGCCGCCTGGCTCTGGGCCAGCTGGTCGAGGCGGCCGGCGATCTGGGCCAGGGCCGCCGCCTCGGCGCCCGCGCCGCGCCGCCGGAGCAGGAGGAGCACCAGCAGGGCCGCTGCGACCCCGAGAATCGAGGCAAGCAACAGTGGAATCGGGTCCATGGCGGGCATCCTATTGACGCGGCGGAATCCAAGCCATAGGTATCCGGCGATGGCCAAGCTCGACATCATCATCGCCCCGGACCCCCGCCTGAAGGTCAAATGCAGGCCGGTTGCCAAGGTCGACGCCAAGGTGGCGCGGCTCATGGACGACATGCTGGAGACCATGTATGCGGCACCGGGGATCGGACTTGCCGCCCCGCAGGTTGGCGTCGCCCAGCGCGTCATCGTCCTCGACGTGGCGCGGGAGGATGAGAAGCCGGCTCCCCTGCGGATGGCCAATCCCGAGCTGGTCTGGGTCTCGGATGAGGATACCACCTACAACGAGGGCTGCCTCTCGCTGCCCGAGCACTATGCCGATGTCGTCCGCCCCAAGGCGATCCGGGTGCGCTATCTCGATCATCAGAACGAGATCCGCGAGCTGGAGGCCGAGGGGCTGCTGGCCACCTGCATCCAGCATGAGATGGATCACCTCGACGGCATCCTCTTCGTCGACCACATCACCGCGCTGAAGCGCAACATCATCCTGCGCAAGCTCCTCAAGGCCAAGAAGACCGGCGCGCTGGCGGTCGGCTAGGGGCCCATGCCCCGCCTGCGCCTTGCCTTCATGGGCACCCCGGATTTCGCCGCGGCAAGCCTGGCGGCCCTGATCGCCGCCGGCCATGACATCGCCGCGGTCTATAGCCAGCCGCCCCGGCCCGCCGGCCGGGGGCAGCAGCCGCGCCCCTCCCCGGTGCAGCAGCTGGCGGAGGGTCATGGCCTGCCGGTCCTGACCCCCGTGAGCCTG
>DATBBO010000062.1:0-7263 GCA_036270995.1 Dongiaceae bacterium
CGATGCGGCACTCGGCCGGCGCGAGCTGCCGCATTGCTCTGCCGTGGGCAAGGCCCTGCTCGCCGCCCGGCCGGCGGAGGATGCCAAGGCCATCCTGCGCAAGATCGGCCTTCCCCGGCGCACGCCCAAGACGATCACCAGACTCAGCACCCTGATGGGCGAGCTCGCGGTGACGGCGCGGCGCGGCTATGCCGTGGATGACGAGGAGGATACGGAGGGCGTGGCCTGCATCGGCGCCTGCGTCTTCGACCGCACCGGACAAGCCGCCGGCGCGATCAGCGTCACCGGGCTGAAGCCGCGCGACTGGCAGGGGCGCCAGGTGGGCCTCGCCCAGGATGTCATCCGCTATGCCCGGCGCATCTCGCGCCAGCTCGGCGGCGCCGAACGCATGAGCCGCTAGAGCAGGCCGTGCGTTCTTCTCGCGCTACCTTCCCTACCGTCATGCCCGCGGAATCCCCGGATCAAGTCCGGGGAACGATCCAGGGCAAGCGATCCTTTAGCGGGAATGACGTGTTTAGGGGTGGCGCAGCAGAAATCTCGACGATCGTCTTGCTCACCCCCGCCACGCCCCCTAGGTTAGCTCTCTCTCTCTCTTGGGGGAAGAGGAATCCAAACTTGACCGATATCGCCTATGAGCCGGCCTTCAAGCTGGCCGGCAAGCTGCGCAGCCGGGAGATCGGCTGTCTCGAGCTTCTGGACCACCATCTCGCGCGGGTCGAGCGCTTCAACCCCGCCCTCAACGCCGTCATCTGGACGGACCGCGATGCCGCCCGCGAACGCGCGCGCCAGGCGGATCAGGTCCTGGCGCGCGGGGAGACCTGGGGGCCGCTGCACGGCCTGCCCATGACCGTCAAGGAATCCTTCGATCTCCCCGGCGCGCCGACGACCTGGGGCATTCCGGAGATGCGCGGCCATATCGCGACGGCCCATTCGGTCGCAACCGACCGGCTGACCACCGCCGGCGCCATCATCTTCGGCAAGACCAATGTGCCGCTGATGCTGGCGGACTGGCAAAGCTTCAACGCGATCTACGGCACCACGAACAATCCCTGGGACCTCACCCGCACGCCGGGCGGCTCCTCCGGCGGCTCGGCCGCAGCACTTGCCGCGGGCCTCAGCGCTCTGGAGCTGGGATCGGATATCGGTGCCTCCATCCGCAATCCGGCGCATTACTGCGGCGTGCTGGGGCACAAGCCGAGCTGGGGCATCGTGCCGCTCCGCGGCCACAGCGCCGCCGGCGGGCTCGCCATGACCGACATCTCCGTCGCCGGCCCCCTTGCGCGCACGGCGGAGGATCTGGCTCTGGCGCTCTCGGTGGTTGCCGGGCCCGATGAGCTCGATGCCGCAGGCTGGCGCCTGCTGCTGCCCAAGCCCGCCAAGACGAAGCTGGCGGACTATCGGGTCGCCGTGATGCTGAGCGATCCGAACTCAGCCGTGGAGAGCGAATATTCCCAGCGTCTGGCGGAGGTCGGCCGACAGCTTGCGAAGCTGGGCGCCAAGGTCTCCTTCGAGGCGCGGCCCGCCATCGACACGATCAAGGCTCATGCCCTCTATATCCGGCTGCTGCGCGCGGTGACCATGGCGCGCATCCCGCCCGCGGTCTTCGCCGAATGGCAGGCGCGTGCGGGCGCGCTCGCACCCGAGGACGACAGCTACAAGGCGCGAGTCGCCCGGGCGGCCACGATCCTCCATCGCGACTGGCTGGCCGCCCATGAGGAGCGCACCAAGCTGCGCTGGGCCTGGCACGCTTTCTTCCGGGACTGGGATGTGCTGCTGACCCCCGCGGCGGCCGGGGCCGCCTGGCCCCATGACCAGGCGGGCGACCGGCTCGACCGGGTCATCGCCGTCAACGGGAAGATGGAGAACACCAATGACCAGCTCTTCTGGGCCGGCATCTCCGGCGTGGTCTTCCTGCCTTCCACCGTCACCCCCATCGGGCTGACCCGGGCCGGGCTGCCGCTGGGAGTCCAGATCATCGCCGACCACCTCCAGGATCTGACCTCGATCGACTTCGCCCGGCTGCTGGCGCGGGAGATCGGCGGTTTCGTTCCGCCGCCGGGATACTGAGCGCCGGGACTCAGTTCACGGGCCGGATGGAGTTGATCTGGAAGGCCCATCCCATCGGCTTCAGATCGGACACCCCCTGATTCAGCCGCGCGCACCGGCCGGTGAAATAGGCCCCGGTGCAGAATTCCCAGGTGCCAGCAGAGATCGCGATCGACTGGATCGAATTGCCGAAGCCGATCGTGCTGAGATCCGCAATCGCCGATTGGATCTTGCGGCTCTGCCCTTGCCAACCGGCCTTGGCGTAGACGGTGATCCCGCGATTGTCCTGGCCCTGGCAGGTGAGATTGCCGTTGATATTGGCGATGTCCTGGCGGCAAGCCTGGATGTTGAGCTGGGTCGACACCATCCGCCCAGCTCATATCGCGGCACCGGGCGAGGAGAACCGTTCCCATCATATAGGCGCCGTTGCAGCTCAGCTGATAGCTGCCGCTCGGAATCTGCCCGCCGCCGCCGCAGGTCAGCTGCCCGTCCTGATTGGAGATGTCGCCGCCCTTGCAATTGAGCACGTTGAGGGTGGTCTGTGAGACCTGGCCGTTCCGCCGGAGGCAGGTGGCATTCAGGATGGGGCCGGTCATGTAGATGTTGTTGCAGCTCTGCTGATAGCTGCCCGAAGGCGGCGTGTTGTTCGGCGTGCTGGCGTTGCAGGTGAGCTGGCCGTTGATGTTGGAGATGTCGCCGTTGCAGTTGTTGGGCAGCATGCTCTGCACATAGCGCCCGTCATTGGTCCGGCAGGAGGCTACGAGATTGGTCCCGCTGCCGCCGAGCAGGCTCTGGACCTGCACATTGCGGCAGCTGAGAAGATAGCTGCCAAGAGGCGGGTTCTGGGCCGCCGCGGCAGGCTGGAGCAGACTGGCGAGCAGCAGAAAAATGGCCGCGAACGCGGCCCGAAGGTGTCGGATGATCGGCTGGCCCATGGAATCCCCCTTTCCCCTGCCGTAACTGCGCATTATAGCATCGGGTTCAAGTCCGGAAGATGTCTCAAGACAGCCGGACCAGGGAAGGGGACGGAGTCATGTATTCGCGAATTCTGATCGCCTATGACGGCAAGGCCGAGAGCGAGCCGGTGCTGCGCCATGGCGTCGGGCTGGCGGCTGCGCTGAACGCCCAGGTCGTCTTGGTCGGCGTGGTCACCGACGATACCCGGGTCATGATCGCCGAAGCCATGGCGCCCATGGGCCTGCCGGACCGCTTCGCCGAGGAGTTCCGCGATGTGCTGGAGGCCGAGGCCGAAGCGATCCGCAAGGCGGGTGTCGAGGTCGAGGTACATTGCGCCCATGGCGAGCCGGCGAAGGCCATCTGCTATGCCGCCCGTGAAACCAAGGTCGATCTTGTCGTGATCGGCCATCACGAGCGTGTCGGCATGCAGCATTACTTCGACAGGTCCGCCGGCCACTCGATCTTCGAGCAGATGCCCTGCAATCTGCTGGTGGTCGGAACGGAAACCGAATGACCCGGGCCCCGCGCCCGCGATCGGGCGCGGGGGCTCCATTCCCGTCTGCCTGCTACTCGGCCGCCTTGCGCTGGCTCGCCTTCTGCAGGTTGCTGGCGGCGAACTCCCAGTTGATGAGCTTTTCCAGGAAGGTCGCAACGTAGTCGGGCCGCCGGTTCTGGTAGTCCAGGTAATAGGCATGCTCCCAGACATCGAGAGTCAGGAGCGGCGTCTTGCCGTGGACCAGCGGCGTATCGGCATTGGCGGTCGCGCTGATCTCGAGCTTGCCGTCGCCCAGCGAGAGCCAAGCCCAGCCGCTGCCGAACTGGCCCGTGGCGGCCTTCTTGAAGGCCTCCGCAAAGCCCGGGAATCCGCCGAGATCCTTTTCCATCCATTCCGCGAGCGCGCCCCCCGGCTTGCCGCCGCCATCGGGGGACATGGAGTGCCAAAGGAAATTATGGTTCCAGGCCTGGGCAGCATTGTTGAAGAGGGCAACCTTGTCCTTCTTTGCCGCCGCCGTCTTGACGATCTCCTCCAGGCTCTTGCCGGCGAGATCGGTGTTGGCGATCAGCTCATTGGTCTTGTCCACATAGGCCTTGTGATGCTTGCCGTGGTGGAACTCGAGGGTGGACTTGCTCACATGCGGCGCAAGCGCGTCGGGCGCATAGGGAAGCTTCGGCAATTCGATGGCCATCGGTCACTCTCCAACTTCTGCTGCGGATGATCGAAGCCCGCAGGGGCAAAAAAACGAAACGCACCCACGCCCCACCGGTTCCAGGTTCTGGAGCCGGAAGCGGCCAGACTTGCGGGCTTCCCCCTCAATTGGCCATGGCAGAGCCGGGTGGCAAATGAATTTTCGTTGCACTGGTTCTTTTTTCGCCGCGTTCCGGGAAGCCGGAGGTTGAGTACGACATCGCGTCGGCGAATCAACCGTCCAGACGGAAAGCTACTCGCGTCAGCGGCGGCGAAAACGGTCCAGACCTCAGCGCGCCTCCGCGCCTTCCAGAACCAGGATGTCCTCGCGCGAGAAGCCGACCGTCACGGGCTGGCCGCGCTCCGGCGGGGGTGCGCTCGGATTATTGAAAGTGTCGAAATGGATGGCACTTTCCTTGAGGCGCAGGCGAATGCGTACGATGGCGCCGAGGAACGCCACCTCCTCGATCGTGCCCTTGAGCTGGTTGCTGCCGGCGCCGTTGCGGCCGATCGCCACGGCCTCGGGCCGGAGCGCCACCGAGCGCGCCTCCCCCGCCTGGGCATCGGCGATGCCGCGGGAGGCGAAGATCTCCTGGTCGTCCACCGCGATTCGGCCGCTCTTGGGATCCAGCACCTTGCCCTTCAGGATATTGAGCGTGCCGACGAAGGAGGCGACGAAGCGGGTGCGCGGGAAGTTATAGATCTCGAACGGTGTGCCCACCTGCTCCATCCGCCCCTCGCTCATGACGACGATGCGGTCGGACATGGAAAGGGCTTCTTCCTGGTCGTGGGTTACATAGATGGTGGTGATGCCGAGCTCGCGCTGCACGGCTCGGAT
The DNA here is from genome assembly GCA_036270995.1 of Dongiaceae bacterium. Lineage (GTDB taxonomy): Bacteria > Pseudomonadota > Alphaproteobacteria > Dongiales > Dongiaceae > DASXQK01. The sequence continues at coordinate 5,028 of DATBBO010000062.1, forward strand.
CTCCTCGCGCAGCGAGATACGGATCTTGGCATCGAGTGCGGAGAGCGGCTCGTCCAGAAGCAGCACCTGCGGCTTGTTGGCAAGGGCGCGGGCGAGCGCCACGCGCTGCTGCTGTCCGCCCGAGAGCTGATAGGGATAGCGTCCGCCCATCTGGGGCAGCTTGATCAGGTTCAGCATCTCATCGACCCGCGACTTGATCTCCGCCGCGGGGCGCTTGGCGACCCTGAGACCGAAGCCGACATTCTCCGCCACCGTCATGTTGGGGAAGAGCGCATAGGCCTGGAACATCATCCCGACATTGCGCTGATTGGGCCTGAGATGGGTCACATCCCGTCCGTCGATCCGGATCGCGCCGACGGTCGGGACCTCGAAGCCCGCGATCATGCGCAGCGTCGTCGTCTTGCCGCAGCCGCTGGGCCCGAGGAAGGAGACGAACTCGCCGCGCTGGACCGAGAGCTCGAAGTTCTGGACCACGGTGTTGGCGCCATAGACCTTGCGCGCCTTTTCGATCTCGAGAAACGCCATGAGCTTTCCCCTTCTAGCGGCCGGCCGGCCGGCGCGCCCCGCGGCCGCGCCCGAAAACCTGGATGAGGCCCATGCAGGCCCAGGTGACGGCAAAGGCGATGACCGCCAGCGCCGAAGGCTCATAGGCGCGGTTGGCCCCCATGAGCTGCAGATAGGGACCGAAGGCGGGTCGCGCCAGCAGGCTCGCCATGGTGAACTCGCCGATGACGATGGCGAAGGTAAGGAAGGCGCCGCTCAGCACCGCCGTGCGCACATTGGGCAGGATGACGGCGAAGAGAATGCGCGCCCAGCCCGCGCCAAGGGTCTCGGCCGCCTCGGTCAGCGTCCTGACGTCGATGGCGCGCAGCCCCGTGTCGACCGCCCGGTACATGTAAGGCAGCGCCAGGGTCACATAGCTGAAGCAGAGCAGAAGGTCGGTGCTGCGCTCATGGGCCGTGAAGGGCAGGATCGAGGAGCTGTTGTAGATCCTGAGATAGCCGAAGACGAGAACGATGGCCGGGATGACCAGCGGCAGCAGGGTGATGAACTCGACGATGGGCCGCAGCCGCCGCAAGCGAAGCTGCACCCAATAGGCCGTTGGCACCACCAGCAGCACGCCGACGATGATGGTCGCGATCGCCAGCACCGTCGAATAGCCGAAGGAGGCCTGGAAGCGGGGATCGGCGAAGACGACACGATAGGCATCGAAGCTGTACTCGCCGCGACGCATGCGCAGCGAGAACTCGAAGGTTCCGATCAGCGGCACGATGAAATAGAGCGTGCCGATGACGAGCGCGAGCCAGGCGCCAAACCGGGATTCTTTCATCGCCGCATCCGTTCGCTGCGCGCGCTCAACCACATATAGCCGCCATTGGAGAGCGCGGTGATGAGGATCATGCCGAGGGCAAGCGCATAGCCCAGATTCTGGTTGTGGAGCACGTCGCCCTGGATCTGGGCGTAGAGCAGGATGGTGACGATGTTGAGCGAGCTGCCCGTCAGGCCATAGGCCGTGGCGATGGCGCCGAAGGAATTGGCGAAGAGCAGCAGCGTCGTCCCGAGGATGCTGGGCCAAAGAATCGGCAGGGCCACCATCCGCCAGTATTGGATGCCGCTCGCGCCCAGGATCGCCGAGGCCTCGCGCCATTCGCGCTTCAGCCCGTCCAGCGCGGGCGCCAGGATCAGCACCATCAGCGGGATCTGGAAGTAGAGATAGGTCAGCGTCAGGCCCCAGAAGCTCAGCAGGTTGAAGCCCGTGTGGTAGATGTTGAAATCGAAATACTTGATGAGCAGCACGGTCACGAGCCCGGTGCGGCCGAGCGTCGCCAGAAAGGCGAAGGCCAAGGGGATGCCGGCGAAATTCGAGGCCACGCCGCAGAAGGTCATGATGGTGGGGCGGATCCAGGCAGGCAGGCCCCCCATGACCGCGGCATAGGCGAGGAAGAAACCGATCACCGCACCGCCGATGGCCGAGGCGATGCTGATCTTGATACTGATCCAATAGGCCGCGAGGATCGAAGGCGAGAACAGCTCCTGGATATTGGCCAGGGTGAAATTGCCGTCCGCATCCTGGAACCCGCCGATCATCAGGTAGAAGGTGGGGATGATCAGGAACAGCAGGGCGAAGAGGAAGAAGGGTGCGACGCCGAGCCAGGCCCAGGAGATCCCCCCCGGCAGGAGCCGCGCCGCGAGCGTCGGTTGAGCCTGGATCTGCGATATCTCGGCCATAGGCACC
>DATBBO010000063.1:0-7850 GCA_036270995.1 Dongiaceae bacterium
GTTCCTGAGGCATGGGCGCTCCATCCGCTGCAGCTCTAACTGCCGTAGACGTCGAAAGTGAAATACTTCTTGGCGATGGCGTCATAGGTGCCGTTGGCGCGGATCGCGGCGATCGCCTTGTTCAGCCGCTCCTTCAGCGCCTGGTCGGTCTTGCGCACCCCGCCGCCGACGCCATAGCCGAAGACGACGTGATCGTCCTGGGGAGGCGTAAACTTCACCTCGAAATCCTTACCCTCGTCGGTCTTCAGGAACTCGGCCAGGTTGACGGCATCGGCCATCTCGAGGTCGATCCGGCCGGCGACGAGATCGGCATTGACGTTGTCTTGGGTATCGTAGGTCTTGATGGTGACCGCCGAGGCGAAATACTTCTCCATGAAGCGGAAATGGGCGGTCGAGACCTGGACGCCGACGATCTTGCCCTTGAGGCTGTCGGGGTTATTCATGTCGATGTGATAGGTCATCGACTTCGGGCCGATGATCGAGGCGGGCGTGTGGTAGTACTTGTCGGTGAAGTCGATCACCTGCTTGCGCTTGTCGGTGATCAGCATCGAGGCCCAGATCACGTCGAACTTGTCGGACTGGAGCGCCGGGATGATCCCGTCCCAGGCGGATTCCACGATGGTGCAATTGGCCTTCATCTCCGCGCAGACGGCGTTCATGAGGTCGATCTCGAAGCCGACCCACTTACCGGATGCGTCCTTGCTCGCGAAGGGCGGATAGGGCTCCGCTGCGACGCCGAAGCGGATGACGTCGTCGGCACGGGCGGCGAGCGAGGTCAGCGCCAGGACCAGGCTCAGAAAGATACCGCCGAGAATACGCTTCATCTTGGACCTCCCTGTTGTTGCTTGGCTTCGGTCGGACGGCGTACCGTCCGACCTGTTCGGTTTACTCTCACGCTGGCATAGCCTCCGCAAGGGCTCTACTGTTCATATATGCGGGATTGGCAAGTCGTGATCCGATGCAGGTCATAAGCCCAGGCGATTGGTGGCGGGTGACGCGGCTCAGCGATGACGTGACGCTGATCGATGAGCCGGCCATCCAGCCCTTTTACCGCTGCAATCTATGGCACATCCGCGGCCGGGATCGCGACCTTCTCCTTGATACCGGTCTCGGCGCCGTGCCGCTGCGCCGGCATGTCGCGCTGGTGCGCGAACGGCCGATCATCTGCGTCGGAAGCCACACGCATTTCGACCATATCGGCAACCATTACGAGTTCGCCGACCGCCGGATTCACGGCGCGGAGGCCGATATCCTGGCGGCCCCCGACCGGTCGCGGACCCTCGCCGACAGATATGCCGATGAGCGGATGTTCGAGGCCCTGCCGGTGGGCTGGAACAGCGCTGGCTACGAGGTGCGGCCGGCGCCGGCGACATCCCTGCTGAAGGACGGCGACCGGCTCGATCTGGGCGACCGGTCGTTCGAGGTGATTCATACGCCCGGCCATTCGCCGGGCGGCATCGCGCTCTGGGAGGCAAGGACGGGAATCCTGCTCTCCGGCGACATCATCTATGATGGCCCGCTGATCCTCGATACCTATCACGCCGATCTCCGGGACTACGACGCCTCGATCGAGAGGCTGGCCAAGCTTGCCGTCAGCGTGGTGCATGGCGGGCATTTCCCGAGCTTCGGGCGAGAGCGCTTCAAGATCCTGATCGAGGAGTATCGCGCGGGGCGACGGAAGTTCGGCTGCAGCCGCGCCTCCTGACGAGATCATCCCGCGCGTCGAGACAAGCACGAAAGATTGTAACCCGGCCGTCGAAAGGCTCGGCTAGTGTAACCTTCAAACGGTGAGGCTCGAACCACAGGCGAGGGGATCATGAATCACGAGACCGCGCTTTCGAAGGCCAAGGACATCGCCGAGCGCATCCTGGCACCGGCTGCCGGGCAGCATGACAAGGAGGGGAAGTTCTCGACGGAGTCCGTCGCGGGGCTCGGCGAGGCAGGGCTTCTCGGATTGATGCTGCCTGCCGAGAGCGGCGGCGCCGGCCTCGGGCCGCGCAGCTTCGCGGCCGTCACCGCGACGCTCGCCGAAGCGGATGCTTCGGCCGCGATGGTCTATCTCATGCATGTCAGCGCCACCGCGACCATTGCCGCAGCGCGGCCCGGTGCCGCCGTCGCTCCCATCCTGGCCGAGATCGCCCGGGGCCGGCATCTCTCGACCCTTGCCTTCAGCGAGGCGGGCTCACGCAGCCACTTCTGGACGCCCGTCTCCCGGGCGCGCCGGAACGGCGCCGGCTGCTCGATCACGGCGAAGAAGTCCTGGGTCACCAGCGCCGGCCACGCCCAGAGCTATGTCGTCTCCTCGCTCGCCCCCGAAGGGACGGGACCAACTGATTCGACGCTCTATCTCGTACCCGCGGGGGCGCGGGGGTTGTCGGTCGCGGGTCCCTGGGACGGCATGGGCCTCAGGGCCAATGCCTCGGCGCCGATGACCCTCGAGGACTGCGCCGTACCGCCCGAGGCCCAGCTGACGGAGGATAGCGCCGGCTTCCAGGCGATGCTGAACGTGGTGCTGCCGTTGTTCAATCTGGGCTCGGCGGCCGTGGCGCTGGGTCTCTGCCGCGCAGCGGTCGGCGCCACGGTGATGCATCTCAAGAGCGCCCGCTTCGAGCATCTGGGCCAGAGCCTGGGCGAAAGCCTTCCCACCTTGCGCGCGCAGCTCGCGACCATGCAGATCGATACCGACGGGCTTGCGGCGCGCATCGACGACTATGTCGATCATCTCGAGCGGCCGCGGGAGACGACGCTGCTTAGGGCGCTCGAATGCAAGGCGGCGGCGGGCGAGACGGCGATTGCCGTTACCTCGACTGCGATGCGGGTCTGCGGGGGCGCCGCCTTCTCCCGGCACACGGCCATAGAGCGGCTGTTCCGCGACGCCCATGCCGGCGCGGTGATGGCACCCACCGGCGACGTGCTGCGCGAGTTCATCGCCAAGGCGATCCTGGGCATACCGCTCTTCTGAACGGGAGGATGAAGATGAGCCGGACGATCTGGGTCGGGGCGGTCGCCTATGACCCCAAGGTGGTGACGATCTGGGAGGGTATGCGGCGTTACTTTCATGAGGAGGCCGATCTGCCGGTCGAGATCGTTCTGTTCCTGAGCTACGAGACCCAGGTCGCGGCTCTCCTGTCGGCGCCCAACGCGCCCTTGCCCCGCATCGACGTTGCCTGGAACACGAATCTCGCCTTTCTGCAGGCCGAGGCGTGGAGCGAGCGTTCCTGCCGGCCGATCGCCATGCGCGATACCGATCTCGGCTGGATGACCAAGATCGTGGCGCCGACGGGTGGTGCTGTCCGTGGGCTGGGTGATCTGAGGCAGCGCACGCTCGCGCTGGGCAGCCGCGATAGCGGCCATGCGGCGATCCTGCCGGTCCACTTCCTGGAGCGCGACGGCCTGGTCGAGGGAAAGGACTACCGGTCCCTCCGCTTCAATAGCGATGTCGGCAAGCATGGCGATACCGGCCGCAGCGAGGTGGACGTCGTGCGCGCGGTCCTCGACGGCCGCGCCGATGCCGGGGCGATCGGCAGCCCCTTCTGGAAGACGGTGCGCGAGGAGCGCCTTGTGCCGGAGGGCGCGCTGACCGAGATCTGGACTTCGCCGCCCTATAATCACTGCATGTTCACGGCGCGGCCCGATTTCGAGCCGGAGCTGGAGCAGCGCTTCGCCGAGGCGCTCTCCCGGATGAGCTACGACAATCCGAGCCACCGCGTGGTGCTGGAGGCCGAAGGCCTGCGCCGCTGGGTCGAGCCCGAGCTCGACGGCTATCATTCCCTGCGGGAAGCGTCTTCGAAGCAGGGCTTCTTCAAGCGCAATTGAAGATCGTCGCCAGCCGGCGCCGATGCTGACTCTCCCGGTCGAAGGCCTGGCGTACCGCAGTGAAGGCTTCGGCAAGAGGAAAGATCTCCCGGGTGACGAGCAGATCGGCATCCTCGGCGCCCACCGGATGCCAGTAGACGCCTTCGGCCGTGATCGTGATCTCGGGCATGAGATCTGCCCGCGCCAGCGCCACGCCCTCGGCCGCAAAACCGCGCAGCGCGATGCGGCGGATCACCCGGTCCTCCTCCGCGATCTCCTGCCGGTCGAGGAAGCGCCGGAATTCCTCGGCCTCATCCGCGCTGGAGACGGTTGCTGCCAGCCGCACCCGAAATCCTTCCGCGCGGGCGCGTTCGATGCCCCGCCAGGCCTTTGCCCAGCTGCCCGCCCCGCGGTGACGGTCATGAAGATCCGGGGTCGGGCTGTCGAGGCTGATCTGCAGCGTCAGCCGGTCCCGCGGCAGCGAGCGAAGCATCTCGAGTCGGCGTCCGACGAGCAGCATGCCATTGGTCAGAACCGTGGTGGGTGCGGCGGTGGCACAGGCCGCGAGGATGTCGCCGATCTCCGCGAGCAGAAAAGGCTCCCCGCCGGTCACGAAGATCTCGCTCACGCCGACCTCGACGGCTTCGCGGGCGATCTGCCGGACGCGGTCGAGCCCGAGAGCCCGCCGCGGGGCCCCGGGTGAAGAGCGCACACAGCAATAGTCGCAGCTGAGATTGCAGTCGAAGTTCGTATAGAGCCAGAGGCGCGAGCCGACGGGGCGGTCGAGATCGGAATTCGCCGGCACTTCGCCATGGCGGATCACCCAGCGCAGCTGTCCCCCCTCGATGGTCGTCTCGATCAGGGCATTGTTAGTGAAGCGGCACCAGGCTTCCAATGCCGGGCCGAGCCCGGCCTCGCGGCTGGTGACGGCCAGCAGCTCGCCGGGGCGGCTCTCGCGCAAGGCGGCGATCAGCTCCGGCAGCAGGCCGGAAGCGAAAGTCTTGCTTCCGGCGTCGAGCTCGATGCGCGCCTTTGTCGGCATGCCCATAGTATAGTTGGGGGTGGGGTATCGTGCACACGCAAGAATATTCGCCTGCGGGCGTCTCGCTCTACGTATAGTGCCGGGGTCGGAGATCAGCCAAGTGACCGAAGCGGGCTACGAGGGACCAGCCGTCATGCGACCGAACCCCATCGGCGATTCCATCCAGTTCCTGACCGGATCCGCGCTGTTCTACATCTTCATTCTGCTGGTGCTGATCAGCCTGATCGTCGCCGCGGTCAACCTGGCAAGGGACCCCGGCCAGCGCAATCTCAAGGACATATCCGTCTTCGTCCTCCGCTTCTTCATCGGCTGCATGTGGTGGCAGCAGAGCCTGTGGAAGCTTCCGCCTCTCTATACCGACCATCCTGATGGCTCAGGCGGCTTGCGCTACTGGGTCGACCGCAGTGTGGACGGCGCCGCGTTCCAGATTCACAGCGATTTCTTCCAGTATGTAGTGATCCCGCACTTCTTCCTGTTCGCACCGATCGTCTACGCAACCGAGGTGCTCATCGGCGTCTCGCTGATCACGGGGACGGCGGTCCGCCTCTTCGGCCTCATCGGCGCCGCCATGGCCATCAATCTCTGGCTCGGCCTCTATCACGCGCGCGGCGAATGGCCCTGGACTTATTTCTTCCTCATCGTCGTCATGCTGCTTTTCGTCATTCAGCGGGCGGGGCGGAGCCTCGGCGGCGATGCGCTCATTGCCCGTTCCCTGGAGGAGGCACCGCGGAGCGGCGATCTCCGATCGCGGATTCTGGCGCTGGTCACCTGACCGGCGAGCGGAGGTCCCGCGCCAGGCGCAGGAAGGTCCAGGTGATCCGTCCGACGGCTCTGAGGCTGCCGGCGAGATTGCCCGAGACCTTCGAGCGGCCACCGCGCCGGGTCCGATGATCGACCGGCAGCTCCAGGATGCGAAGACCCACCTTGGCCGCGCGCATCTGCATCTCGAGATTCCAGCCATAGGTTTCCTCGGCCATGCCGAGGCTCTGCAGCGCATCGCGACGAATGGCGCGGAAGGGACACATATCGCTGTACCGCACGCCGTAGAGAAGTCGCAGGAGAAGCCCTGCGACCCAGCCGGCCGCGAGCTGCGGCGGGCTCATGCTGCCCGGCTCGCGCCGGCCGCGGATGCGCGAGCCGATGACGAAGTCCTGCTTGTCGGCGGCAATGGGCGCGATCAGCAGAGGCAGGAGCTCCGGACAATCGCTGCCATCGCCATCCAGGAAGGCGATGATCTCGCAATCGGCGCCGACAGCCGCGATGCCGGCCTGACAGGCCCGGCCATAGCCGCGCTTGGGCTCCAAGACCACCCGCGCGCCCGCCGCCCGGGCGCGCTCTGCCGTGGCATCGCTGCTGCCATTGTCCACCACCAGCACCTCATCGACGATTCCGCGAGGAACGGCGCGGACCACATCGCCGATCGGCTCCTCCTCGTTCAAGGCGGGGATGACGACGGTGACGCCCACCGGCTTGACCCGGCCCTCCCGGGGCGCTTCGCCTAGAGGCTCCATCGGAGGCCGCAATTCGCACAGGCCTTCGGTGGGCTCGGGGAGAGCAGGGCGCGGCGGAACTCCTGGTAGCGCGGGCCATTCCAGATCTCGCGCAGGCTCTGCTGGGTGGCGTTGCCAAGGGTGAAGCTGTCATAGCCCCGCATGGAGAAAGGGGCGACGCAGCAGGGGATCGCCCGGCCATGGGCGGTAAAATACATCAGGGTCCAGGGCCGCCGGCAGAGCGACCAGGGCTGATCTCCACCCTTCTTCTTCAGGCTCGTCTCCGGCTCGGTTGCCCCGGAGGCATTGAAGGCGATGCCCAGATCCGCCGCCAAGGCTTCCGCCTCGCGGATGGCAGCAAGCTCGGTGTCTTGCGTCTGCTCGAAGAGGCTCGACCGCCGGCGGGCCAGCCCCTGGCCGTCCTCGAAGAAGACCAGGCGCTGGAGATAGACCTCGCCGATCCCCAGATCCTGCGCCAGGCGAATGAAGGCCGGCAGCTCCCCGACCGTCTCCTTGAGACCCGTGAGCCAGAGCGAGACCTTGGGCGAAGCTGCACCGCGCTCGCGCTGCTGGCCAGTGAAGCGCCGCAGGTTCCGCAGGATCTGGGCGAACATATCGCGGCCGCGGACCAGCGCGAAGGCCTTAGGCTCCGCCGCATCCAGTGAGACCCGCAGCTCGTCCAGCCCGGACTCTATGAGCTCGATCCCGCGCTTCGGCGTCAGGAGGGTTCCGTTGGTGTTGAAGAGGACGTAGCTGCCGCGGTCCTTCAGGTAACGGATCATCCGCGGCAGATCGCGCACCATCATGGGTTCGCCGATCCCATGCAGCACGACCCGGGCGATGCGCGGGAACTGGTCGACGATCGAGGTGAACAGCTCCCAGCTCATATCCCCCGGCGGCTCGAGGTCTTCGAAGGTGCGCGGGCAGGTGGTGCAGAGCAGGTTGCAGCGGTTCGTCGTCTCCAGATAGAGGCAGACGGGATCTTCATCGACCGTCGGGCCCAACCGGTCGCCGGTCCGCTCGAAATAGCGCCGCGGGTCCGGCGCGGCAGCCGGCAGGGCTCTCTCGTTGCTCACCCTCAGCTCGCTCCCGAAGGGGCCATGGCGCGCCCTCGGCGATGAACGCATAGATGAATCAGCACCGCAAGGAGGAAGGGTCCGTATAACAGAGAGTTTATGACGAGATCGCGCGATGGGGTCGCAAGGCCGAGGGTGGCGTAGAGGATGAAGCTCGCCGCCGTCAGCAGCAGAGCGGGCCAATAGGGAACGAGGCAGAGAATCGGCAGAAGCCAGAGGAAGTACCAGCCGTGATGCGGCGTCACGAGGACAAGGAGCAGCAGCAGCAGCACGAGCGAAGCCGTGGCAAAGCCAAAATCCCCAGGCAAGGGCCGCAGCAGGAAAAACAACGCGGTGGCACCGAGGACAGCGATCACGAACGCCGCATAGGCGAGGACCGGCGGATTGGAGAGCCCGCTCATATAATCGAACAGATTGAGGAAATAGAACCCCGATCCGCCGGTGAAG
>DATBBO010000064.1:0-4203 GCA_036270995.1 Dongiaceae bacterium
CTGGATCCAGGCGAAGAGGCCGCGCTCCCCCTGGATGGCATGGTAGGAGAAATAGGTCAGCAGAGAGATGCCCAGAACGGGCACGATGGCTTGGCGGGCATGTCGACCGATATCGCGGGCGATCGTCATAAGTCCCAGCGAATCACAAGGGATTCCGCGTCGTCAAGCAAAAGCACCCACCTGACAGCCGAAGCTGCGGCACTGTGGCGCAAAGGACTCAAGAGCGCCTCTCGCCTGCATCCTTGTCCTGCCATGGCGTGCAGGACTGACCTCTATTAACCTGCAGGCCACACCTCCTGTCGAGTGATTCGGAGGTGCCGCGCTGCGGTTGGCTGCGCTAGGATCAGGGCCCTGCGCCCTTGAGGGAAATCGATGAGCGTATCCGCCACTGGAAGGCCGAGGGGCTTTTCTCGTGCCACCCTGACCTTCATCCGGAAGAGAGTGCTCGTTCCGCTCCTGGTGTTTGTACCGCTGGGCTATCTCCTGCCCAAGACGCTGCTGTTCTTCGGAATTTGCGGCATCTACGACATCGCCCGCAACCGCCGGCTGGATGCCACCATCGTGCGCCGATACTTCCTGGGCAACGGCATCGGGAGCTGGGTGCTTTCGCCCTTCAATGTCCTGATGGATATCCTGACTCTGCCCTACATCAACAAGGGGACCTATAGGCTGGAGGACCTGCCCACCGGCCATCGGGAGGAGATCAACCGCCTGATCGACACGGTGAAGCGGGAGAATCTCGTCGGCCGGGTCGAGGAGCACGTCAAGGCGTCGCCGCGCACGATGATCTTCTTCAAATGGTACGGCTCGGACATCGACGGCGCCCTGAAGGCTCCCGCCCTCCAGCAGCGCTGGAAGTACATCCAGACCATCGGCATCTCGGTATTCAACCGCAAATCCTCGACCTCCCGCCATTTCGGACCGCTGCGGGCGACCTTGCGGATGCTCTACAACGTCAACGACATGACCGACCGCGCGGCCTTCATCGTCGTCGGCGATAAGGTGAACTACTGGTGCGAGAACAAGCTCTTCATCTTCGATGACACGCTGGCGCATCAATCCTTCAACGAGACGGAGGAGCGTCGCTATTGCCTCTTCGTCGATATCACCCGCCCGTCACTGATGAACGGCGTGATGGTGGCGGTCGTCCGCTTGATCTGCCTCGTGGCTCGACCCTTCAACCGCGGCTTCTATCGCTACTGGAAGATTGTCCAGCGATAGGCCTGGTCAGGCCGATCTTAGCGCACCCTTGCCGGCATAGCGAGCCTCGCTGCCCAGCTCCTCCTCGATCCGCAGGAGCTGATTGTATTTTGCCAGCCGGTCGGAACGGGAGAGCGAACCGGTCTTGATCTGGCCGCAGCCGGTCGCAACCGCGAGATCGGCGATGGTCGAATCCTCGGTCTCGCCGGAGCGGTGGGACATCACGGCTCTGTAAGCCGCCTTGTGCGCCATGTCGACGGCGCCCAGCGTCTCGGAGAGGCTGCCGATCTGATTGACCTTGACGAGGATGGCGTTGGCGACATGGCGCTTGATGCCATCGGCCAGACGCAACGGATTCGTGACGAAAATGTCGTCGCCGACCAGCTGGAGCTTGCCGCCCAGGCGCCGGGTCAGCTCCGCCCAGCCCTGCCAATCGTCCTCCGCCATGCCGTCCTCGATGGTGGCGATGGGAAAGGCCGAAGCCAGCTTCTCGTAAAGCGCCACCATCCCGGCGGCATCGAGGGTCTTGCCCTCGCCATCCAGCCGGTACTTCCCCTCGCGATAGAACTCGCTCGAGGTGGAATCGAGGCCCAGCAGCACATCGCTCCCGGGCTTCAACCCGGTCTTCTCGATGGCCTGGATGATGAAGGCGAGGCACTCCTCCGCGCTCTTCAGGTTGGGGGCGAAGCCGCCCTCATCGCCGACATTGGTGTTGTGGCCGGCGGCCTTCAGCTGGGCCTTGAGGGCATGGAAGATCTCCGAGCCCCAGCGAACCGCCTCGGCGAAGCTTGGTGCCCCCGCCGGCAGGATCATGAACTCCTGAAAGTCGACGGGATTGTCGGCATGGGCGCCGCCGTTAATGATGTTCATCTGCGGCACCGGCAGAAGGTTCGCCGCGGTACCGCCGACATAGCGATAGAGCGGCAGGCCCGCTTCGCTCGCTGCCGCCTTGGCCGTTGCCAGGCTGACGCCGAGAATGGCATTGGCACCGAGGCGCTCCTTGTTCGGAGTGCCGTCGAGCGCGAGCATCATGCGGTCGATCTTCGCCTGCTGGCTGGCCTCGATGCCGGAGATGGCCTCGAAGATCTCACCGTTCACCGCGTGCACGGCCTTCGTCACGCCCTTGCCGCCATAGCGCTTCTTGTCGCCATCGCGCAGCTCCACCGCCTCATGCGTGCCAGTGGAAGCGCCCGAGGGCACGGCGGCGCGACCGAAGGCCCCGCTCTCCAGCCGGACATCGACCTCGACTGTGGGATTGCCGCGGCTGTCCAGGATCTCGCGGGCACGCAGGTCGACAATGGCGCTCATGGGCCGGATCTCCGCTAGGAACAGGGATGGCGGTTATAGAACCTGGTTCAGGCAAGTACCATCTTCTGAAGATGGCGGACGGTCATTGGCCGGGTGTGCCGTCCTTGGCCAGTCGGTCGAAGGCCTGGAGCCGGGCGAGGAGTGCCGGCATGTCCTTGAGGCGGACCATGTTCGGGCCGTCGGAGGGGGCGCGATCGGGATCCTGATGGGTCTCCATGAAGACCGCGGCTACCCCGACGGCGACAGCGGCGCGGGCCAGCACCGGCACGAATTCGCGTTGGCCGCCGGTCGAACTCCCCTGCCCGCCCGGCTGCTGCACCGAATGGGTCGCATCGAAGACCACCGGGCAGCCCGTCTCGGCGAGCACCGGCAGGCTGCGCATGTCGGAGATCAGGGTGTTATAGCCAAAGCTCACGCCGCGCTCGCAGACCATGACATTGCGGTTGCCCGCCGCTTCGACCTTGCGCACCACCTGCTTCATGTCCCAGGGCGCCAGGAACTGGCCCTTCTTGATGTTCATCGCCCGGCCCGTCTTGGCGGCGGCGACGAGCAGATCGGTCTGGCGGCAGAGAAAGGCGGGAATCTGGAGTACGTCGACCGCCTCAGCCACCGGCGCGCATTGCTCGGCCGCATGCACATCGGTCAGCACTGGCACACCGAAGCGCTCGCGTAGCTCGGCCATGATCGGAAGGCCCTTCTCCATGCCGAGACCCCGGACGCCGTCAATGGAGGTGCGGTTCGCCTTGTCGAAAGAGGTCTTGTAGATGAGGCCGATGCCGAGCTTCGCCGTCATCTCCACCAGCGCTTGGCACATTTCCAAGGCATGGGCGCGCGATTCCAGCGCGCAAGGCCCGGCGATGACCGCCAGCGGCCGGTCATTGCCGATCGTGATGTTGCCGATGGTGATATGACGCTGCTCGGTCGAGGGAATGGCGTTCATGGGCGGTCTTATAGCACAGGTTTTTCTCTTCCGTGCTCGGGCGGTCCTACTAGATCTGCACCGGCGAGCCCCCTCACCCCGGCCCTCTCCCCCGTTCCGGGGGCGAGGGGGAAAAGGGGCGTGGCCTGAGCAGTTTCTTCTTCCGCCTCTCCCGCCATTGGCGGGAGAGGGTGGGGGTGAAGGTGGCCTGTACGGCCTATCCGGAGCCGTCTGCGCGAATGCGTACGGTCGAAGGGACCCCGCGCCTACACCAGCCGCGATTGCCGGATGGCGGCCTCGATGAAAGAGGTGAAGAGCGGGTGAGGTTCGAATGGCTTCGACTTCAGCTCGGGATGGAACTGGACGCCGATGAACCAGGGATGCTCGGGCAGTTCCACCATCTCCGGCAGCACGCCATCGGGCGACATGCCGGAGAAGCGCAGCCCTACCTTCTCCAGGTGCTCCTTGTAGTTGATGTTGACCTCGTAGCGATGGCGGTGGCGCTCGCTGATCCAGTCGCGGCCATAGATGTCATGAAGCTGGCTGCCGGCGGTCACATGGCAGTCATAGCCGCCGAGCCTCATGGTGCCGCCGAGATCGCTCTCTTCGTTGCGCCGCTCGAGGGTGTTGTCGTGCATCCATTCGGTCATGAGCCCCACAACCGGCTCCGGCGTGGGGCCGAACTCGGTCGAATCCGCGGCCGGAATATCCGCCAGATTGCGGGCCGCCTCGATCACCGCCATCTGCATGCCGAAGCAGATGCCGAAATAGGGCAC
>DATBBO010000065.1:0-18775 GCA_036270995.1 Dongiaceae bacterium
CGGCGAGCTGCGGCGAGCGATGGCCTGGCTGCTGCCCGCAGCGAGCCACGCGGCGCAATGACGGCAGGGAAGGCTTAAGACTGCTTTTCACCCGGCTGGCGCCCACCGGCTTTTGCGCCGCGGTCTCGTTATGCCGTCCCGCGGGAAAATTTGCGCCGCCTTTGAATGACCGCCGCCACTCAAAGCGCGCGGGAGGGAATGTACCTCGCGAGGTCGAACTCCGTCGTCGCCGAGTTCTGCTCCAGATAGCTCGCAAAGCGCCGGCGGAACTCGACCGAGTGGCCGTAGGCCAGGTTCTCAGCGCGATCGAGATCGCCGGCGCGGATTGCATCGGTGATCGCCGCATGCTCGGCCAGCAGCGTCTCCAGCCCGCGGGCACGGTTCTCGGCGGCGAAGGAGAAATGCATGTGCAGCATGCGCTTTGCCTCGTCGAGCAGCCGGCCATAGAGCGCGGTAAAATACGGGTTGGCTCCGGCTTCGGCGATCGCCATGTGGTACTCGTAATTGGCGTTGATCATCTCCAGAAGACGGCGCTCGTTGACGGCCAGGCCAAACGCCGCCGCAGCCGCCTCGATGCGCGCCAGGTCAACCTCGGTCCGATTACGCGCGGCGAGGCGCGTGGTCAGCCGCTGCATGAGCTCGAGGGCGTCGAGGTGAGAAGGAATCAGCCGCAGATCCAACGGCGCGACGATGCTGCTCCGGTTGGGAAACATCGTCACCAGGCCGTCGCTGGCGAGCCGGATGATCGCCTCGCGCACTGGTGAGCGCGACAGCCGAAAGCGCTTGGCAAGCCCTACCTCGTCCAACGGCGCACCCGGCGCCAGCTCGAGGCGCAGGATCTCCTCGCGCAGCCGGTCATAGACGAAGGCCGCTCCCGTGCCCCGGGGCTTGCGGGTCCCGGCGCGCCCGGCCTCTGGTTCGGTGACGCCTTTGGGAGCCTTTCGGGGCGTTCGGGGTTCCTTGCTCACGGCCGGGACCGGCTGCGGTTCGGCCGAGCGATGCCGGACTTTCAATTGCTGCATGGGCTCTCTTGGACGGCCAGAGGTACCCCGGCCTGACGTACAAAACTCTCCAGGCTCGGCGCGGAGAGCGCGTAGCTCACCCGGCCGGACTGCTGCTCGTCCACGGCGATATAGGTGTTCATGCCGATGGCGCGCCCGCATGTATCGACGATCGGTCCACCGCTGCTGCCCTGCATCACATCGCCGGAATGGACCAGGACCTCGGTGCCCGAGGGGGACTGCTGCACGGCCTGCACCTCGCCCCGGCTCAGCACCAGCTCCGGCGCGGCCGACGCATCGCCGGAGACGAGCCGGCGAAAGCCGGCATCGTTCACGATGGTCAAGCCCGGATAGCCGGCCGAGACGATAGGCGTCAGCGCGTCATGGGCGAGAGAAAGGGGCAAGATTGCCTCAGATTGGACATCATCCAGGCGGATGATGGCATAGTCAGCGGCCCCCTTGGGCCCAAGCGGCGTCGTGGCAACGACCCGGCCGATATGGAGCTTCCCGAGGGTCTTGCTGGTGATGCCGACCTGCCCGTCCTTGGCCCCCTCGACGGCATGGCGGTTGGTCACGATGAGGTTGGGGGCGATAAAGAAGCCGCTGGCGCTGCTGTTTTCCGTCAGCACAAGGACGACTGCATGGCTGAGGAGATCGACAAGGGCGCGCTGGCCGAGGGGGTGCTGGCCCTCGGCGGTCGCCACAGCGGCTACGGGCGTGGTGTTGGTTACCTCCTCCTGCTGGGGCAAGGGCGCGGAATTCAGCCCCTGCTGTCCGTTGCTGCCTGGGGTCGAGGTTCCATTCTCGCCGGGCGGCAGCGGGATGGCGGGCGCGGTCGGATCCTTGATGGTTCCCGGCGGGCAGGCATAGGCGGCGAGGGCCGCCCGGAGGTCTGCGATCTCTTTGCGCAAGGCCTCGCCCCGGTTGCGCGCCTGGTCGAGCAGGGATTGCTGCTGGGCGTCGGGCGGCGGGGGCGGCAGGTCGCGATAGACTGTATCGGGCTTCCGCAACGCCAGGTAGATCGCCACCCCCGCGATCGCCAGCAGGAGAAGGGCGAAGCTGGCCCACCAAGCCCAGAGCAGAACCCGGGAGCGGCGATCCCGGGGATCGTTCGCGGTCAGCGTCATTGCTCTCTCAGGCCATCGCCTCGGGGATCTTTCCGGCCCTTATCTCGGGAGCGGCCCCGGCAAGCCGCCGGCCAGCGCCTTGACAGTTGCCATAGCCGCATGTTCGGCTCCCGGACAGTCGCACGAGCCTGTCATCAATCATCACGGACGGCAAGGCGCGGATGACGCTCGTTACTACTACGCATCTCAGCGGCCTGCGCCCCCTCGGTGTCGGCAGCCAGCAGGTCATCGACGGCTATCCGCAACTGATCCGTGTGATCGAGGACCGCCTCGGCCCCAAGGATGCTGCCCTCCTCGCCCGGCCGGAGCGCCGGCCGGACCCCTCCTGGATCGATTGGCACACCGCCTATCAGGGACCGGTGACGGCGCTGGCCGAGCTGCCGCTGGAGCGCCGGACCGCGGTGGAGATCGAGGTCGGGCAGGCCCTCAGCCGCCTGCGGAGCCTGGCCGAGACCCTCCGCAGCGGCGATGGGAGTGCCCGCTTCTTCGGCGAGGTCTTGACCCGCGTTGCCATCATCCCCGGGGCGGACAGCATCTATCTGGTGGGCGATCATCCGGTCGTGGTCCTCTGGGGCTTCGAGGCGGAAAGCCGGGTGCCGGCCTTCGTTCCGCCCACGGCGCCGGAGATGCCAGCGCCGCCCCTTCCTGCTGCTTCGTCGGTTGGCGGCGCCACAGAGGTGGGCGCCCTGGGAGCGGCAAGCGCCGCCGATCAGGGCTGGCTGGCGGCCCTCCTGCGCTGGCTCCTGCTGCTGCTCCTGCTGGGAGTGCTGATCCTCCTGCTACTGAAATCCTGCGAGCCACTGCCGCCCGTTGTCGTCGATCGGCAAGGGCCGGCCCCCGATCTGCGCAATGACATCATCCAGGCGCAGCGGGACTCCGACCATCTCGGCGACGAGTTGAAATCGCTCCAGGCGCTGCACGACCGCCAGCTTGCGACCTGTATCCTGCCGGCACCCGAGCCGACGCCACCCCCCACCGTGCCGGCTCAGAACCTGCCGCCGCCCACGCCCACGACCCCGCCCAAGGTCGCCCAGGCGCCGAAGCTGCCGGCAGTGCCGACCCTCCCTCCGCTGCCCGCGATTCCGAAGGCACCTCAGATCGCCCAGGCCCCGCCGCCCACGACGGTGCCAAGCGCGACCCCCGCCAAGAACAGCTGCGTTCCCCAGCGCCGGCCGGACGATGCGCCGGAGGTGGTCATGGTGGTCGACGGCTCCGGCAGCATGGGCGACCCAATGGGAAGCAGCGGCTCGCGTCTCGATGCTGCCAAGCGCTCCATCGGCCAGTTCGTCGACGGGCTGCCCAATGATGTCGATGTGGCCCTCATCGAGTTCGGTGCCTGCGACAGGATCAACCGGGACAATTTCTACAGCCCGCCGGAGCGCGGCATACTCAAGCAGCGCGTCAATGGCCTCCAGCCAATGGCGGGGACGCCGCTGGGCCTTTCGGTCTCGCGCGCGGGACGCATCATCTCCAGCGTCAGGCCCGGCATCATCGTCGTCGTCTCCGACGGCAACGATACTTGCGGCGGCGACCCCTGCGCCGCGGCCCGCGCGATCGCGGCGAACAAGCCCAATGTGCGGATCAACGTGATCGATATCGGCGACGAGCCCGTCGATGCGGCCCAGTGCATGGCGCAATCGACCGGTGGGCATGTCTATCATCCGGGCTCGGTGCCCGAGATGGAGAAGGCAATAAGGCAGGCGAGCGGCGAGCCTGATGTGCGGCTATGCCAATAGAATTCTCAGGTCCCCTTCTGCGGACGAGCCATGCGGGCGAGTATCGTCCGCTGGGCTTCGGCGGCGAGCCAGTCCATGGCAATTACCGCAAGCTGGCGGCGGTGATCGAAAGCCGTCTCGGCCCCGCCGCCGCCCGCTATCTCGCTCGGCCGGAGATGCACGAAGCGAGCCGGAGCATCGGCTGGCATGCCACCGTCGATGGGCCGGTGCGGCGCTGGAGCGAGCTGACCCCGACGGAGCAGGCGAACCTCGGCCCCGTCTTCGAAAGCCTGCAGGCCAAGCTTCAGGGACTGGTGCGCGATCTCGAGGCGGCGGGCCCCTCGACCCGCGGCGCCCAGGAGAGTTTCGGTCATGCGTTGCGCCTGGCCCTGCGCTCCCCCGGCATGGACAATCTCTTCTTCATCGGCGATCAGCCGGTCCTCGCCCTCTGGGGATTCGAGGGTGGCACCGACTCCGCCTTCGACAGCCTGACCTTCCGTCCGCAGGTGAACCGTTCCCTCCCCGCGACGGAGGTCGCGGTCGTGGCGGCACGCCCCTGGTGGCGCTGGCTTCTCTGGCTGCTGGGGCTTCTCCTGGCACTCCTGCTGCTGGTGGTCCTGCTGCACTCCTGCCTGCGCGTGCCGGTGCCGCTCGTCGACAAGTTCCTGCCCCAGAGCCTGGCGCCCCTGCCGGAGACGCCGGAGACGCCCAACTCCACTCCGAACGGCACCACGGTCGTCGGCCCGAACGGCACCACGACGGTCGTCCCGGGCGGCACGGTGACGGGTACGGAGAATGGCACGGCGACGGTGCCCGGCGGCGAAGCTGGCACCAAGGGCACCACGACCCCGGGCAGTGAAGGCCTGGCCCCAGGGACGACGCCGGGAACGGAGGGCACGACCAGCGGTACGGAAACCCAGCCCGACCAGGGGATTCAGAACCAGGGAGCCCAGAACCCGGGCAACCAGAACCAGAATCCCGAGACCCAGACCCCGAACGACCAGAACCAGGCTGACAAGAACCAGGCCAACAAGAACGAGGCCGATCAAAACAAGGAGAACCCGAACCAGACCTCTCAGGACAAGAACAAGCAGAATGAGGAGCAGCAGAACAACCAGAACTCCCAGAACCAGCCCCCGAATCCGCAGCAGCCGCAAAACCAGGCGGAGCAAAATCAGCCGCCCAATCCGCAGGGCAACGGGCTCAATCAGCCGACGCAGGGCCTGAAGATCCCGCCGCCGGGCAGCAGCACAGGCCAGAGCCTCGGATTCCTTCAGGGGGAATGGAAATCGAGGAGCGGCCTCTTCGATCGGGCCACGGGCAAGCCGCTGCGCCAGACCTACAGCTTCGACAGCCAGGGCAATGGAAGCGTCACCATCTACCGGTCCGATTCCAGCCAATGCAAGGGCCAGGCCCAGGCCCAACTGAGCGGCAAAGGCGGGCTCACGATTCAGGATTCTGGACCCATCACCTGTCCGGACGGCACCAGCTACGCGCCCTCGGTGACCAAATGCGTGCAGGGCAGCACCGGTGATGCCACCTGCACCGGAGTCAACAAGTCAGGTTCCACCTATCATGTCGAGATCGTTCGCTGATCCGCGGCAGTGCCGATGGCCGGGTCGCCTTGCGCGGTCCTGGGCTTTCTGCCAATGATTCCGCAGCTTTGGCTGGCTCGCGCCTGGCTGCGGGCGAACGAGGAATGACCGGGCCCTCATGACCATCAAAGAGCCGTTGCGCCACCACTCCCGGACGGTCACCGTCATCCCCCATAGCGGGATTCAATTCCTGGACTTCCGCATCAATTCCAAGGATGCCCGGATCCCGCGCGACTGGGGCTGCCACGATACCGCCAAGAAAGGGGTGGCGCCGGAGGCGAACGAATTCTGCCTGGCGCGCCGCGACGAAGAACCCCTCCAGCGCGAGACCGCAAGTCTCCCGGTCAAGTACAGCCTGGGACCCCGCGAGGTGTTCGAGATGGTGGAACGCCGCTGGATCCCCATCCCCCTGCTGCGCCGCGTCGGCCAGGGCTTCTTCAACGGCCCGACCAATTGGGCGCGGGTCTGCCTCGTTCCCCTCCCCGCGCCTGATCCCGAGGGCAACGACTATCATCTGGTGCTCGCCCTCGACACCAACCTTATGCCCTTCGTCGAAGGCCGTCCGTATCTCGCTCCCTCGCAGCGGGATGCGGAGGCGGGCCTCGTCTTCTCGCTCGCAAACCGGCTCGAGGCGGTGATGTGGTATCTGGGCGAGGAGTGGCTGAGGCTCTGGATCGACGAGATCTTCCGCGAGATGCTCGAGCAGCGGCGCAGCCGCCGCGCCGGGCGCCGGCGCCTCGATCCCATCAGTGATGCCGATGTCGCGGAGGAGCTTTCAGGCACCGGCTGGGCCGAGCCGCTGCTGCGCTACGCCGCCTTGCTCGACCTCCTCGACCGGACCGAGACCCTTCCGGAGAGCTTCCGTCTCGTCGATATCTTCTCCAAGCGCGGCCAGCGCTACATCGACTGCGATCTGATCCTCGATGTAGGGAATTCTCGCACCTGCGGCCTGGTGGTCGAGCGCGAGGGCAGCCGCGCCGATCTCGGCCGCGCGGCGAAGCTCGAGCTTCGCGATCTCTCGGCCCCTCTCCAGGTTTACAGCGATCCCTTCGAATCACGGGTCGAATTCGCCCGGGTCAGCTTCGGCAAGAACCATCTCTCCCACCGGTCCGGCCGGAGCGATGCCTTCGAATGGCCGACCCTCGCCCGTGTCGGCGACGAGGCCGCCCGTCTCGCCGGCCTTCGGGTGGGAAACGAAGGCAATACGGGGATGTCGAGCCCCAAGCGCTATCTCTGGTCGCGGGAACCGACCAAGCAGCCATGGCGGTTGAACTATCACGGGCTCGGCGGCGATAACGAGCCCTTCGCCGCCCAGGGCCCCTTCGCCGTGCTGGTCAACGATCTGGGCGAGCCGCTGCACCGGCTGGCGGATGACGACCCGGAAAAGCTGCCGGCCATGGATCCGCGCTATTCGCGCAGCAGCCTCTTCATGTTCGCCCTGGTGGAGATCTTCCTCCACGCCATCGGCATGGTCAATTCGCCGGGCCATCGGCTGCAGCAGCCGAATTCCGAGAATCCGCGCAGGCTCGACCGCATCATCATGACGATCCCCTCGGCGCTGTCCCTGGCCGAGCGGCGCATCCTCAACACCCGTGCCCATGATGCGCGCGACCTCGCCTATCGCCTCCTGCGCATGATCGGGGAGGCAGAGCTTCCTCCCGTTGCCGAAGGCGCGCTGGACGATGCCGGGCTGGCAAAACTTCCGACGGCGGAAGGCGGCATTGCACTGCCTCAGATCCTCTTCGAATGGGACGAGGCGAGCGCGACCCAGGCGGTCTACATGTATACCCAGATCGCGCGCAATTTCGCCGGCCATGCCGGCGCGTTCTTCGACGTCATGCGCCGAGCGGACAATACCACGCCCAAATCGCTCAGGGTCGCGACCCTCGATATCGGCGGCGGCACCACCGATCTCGTGGTCATCAACTATCACTATGACGGCGCTGGCGCCAACACCACCATCTTTCCCGAGCAGCTCTTCCGCGAGGGCTTCAGCCTCGCGGGCGACGATGTGGTGCTGCATGTGATCCAGGAGCATGTGCTGGGACCCATCGAGAAGGCGGCCGAGGCTGCGGGAGTGCCCTCGGGCAGCGCGATGATCGCCGAGCTCTTCGGCGGCAACCGCTCCGGCCAGGGGGTGGCCTGGGAGGTCCGGCGCCAGCAGTTCGCGGTGCAGATCGCCCAGCCCATCGCCATCCGTATGCTCGCGCGCTACGAGACATCGGAGGAGAGCGGCGACCGGACGGCCCAGACCTTCGGCTTCGCCGAGCTCTTTGCCGAGGGCAAGGCACCCAGCCCCACCATCGTCGGCTGGGTCAACGAGGAGGTAGCACGGCGCGGCGGCACCAGCTTCGATCTCGCCCAGGTGAAGTTCCCGGTCGATTTCGAGCATCTCGAGCGCACGGTGCGCAGCGTGCTTCAGCCCATGCTGGAGGTGCTGTCGGAGATCATCTGGCGCTACCGGACCGACGTGGTTCTGGTCTCCGGACGGCCCTCGCGCCTGCCCGCGATCCATGAATGCCTGCGCGAAGCCCTTCCGATGTACAACGGCCGGATCGTCCCGCTGCATCACTTCCATGTCGGCCATTGGTATCCCTTCCGCGATTTCCAGGCGCGGATCGATGATCCCAAGACCACCGCCGCCGTCGGCGCCATGGTCAGCGTGCTCGCCGAAGGCGGCATCGAAGGCTTCAATCTGCGCGGCGACCGCATGCGCCATCTGAAATCGACGGCGCGCTATATCGGCAAGCTTGACGGCAGCGGCCGCATCCCGGCGGAGGACACCTACTACGCCGATCTCGACCTGGACGACGAGAGCAAGAACCTGCCGGACAGCGCGTTCGATTTCCGCGGCGTGATGGCGCTGGGCTTCCGCCAATTCCCCAATCCGTGGTGGCCGGCGACCCGCCTCTATACCCTCGATTATGTGACCGATCAGGAACGTGCGCGGCTCAATCCCATGACGCCCATCTCGGTCCGTCTCGCCCGCAAGCAGCGAGGTCAGGACCGGCTCAGCGAGGATCTCGTCATCGAGGAAGCACGCACCTCGCCGGAGAGCGGGTTGAAGCAGGCCAAGGGCTCGCTCGCCCTCAAGCTGCAGACCCTGCGCGACAGCGAGGGCTACTGGCTCGATACGGGAATTCTCAAGCAGAGTTAGAGAGGTCGCAGCCCATGCAGGAACAGGCGCTCGCCCGCGCCGCTCAGGATCTGGCCGCCGCGGCCGGCGATGCCAGGCAGTGGGTGGTCGAGGTCCAGGCCAACGCCCCGCGGGTGGCGAGCGAGGCGCTGTCGCTGATCGAGACGGCGCGCCGGATCGAGAGCGTGGCCGGCAAGCTGGGGCGGGCGGCGACCCGGCGGATGTGCATCGGCGTCTTCGGCCCCAGCCAGTCGGGCAAGTCCTATCTCGTTTCGAGCCTGTGCAAGCCGCCGCCGGGCTCCGCGGGCCTGGGTCCGTCGGCCGGCCGGGAAGGCATGGTCGCTGAATTCGCCGGCCAGGAGCTCGACTTCCTGAAGGAGATCAACCCGCCGGGAGGCAAGGAATCGACCGGGCTCGTGACCCGCCTTTCGGCCCAGCGCCGGGATACGCCGACGGGCTTTCCCGTTTCTCTGCAGCTCCTGACCGAGACCGATCTCGTCCGCATCCTGGCCAACAGCTACCTCTCCGATTTCGATGCCAACCGGCTCGAGTTCGAGGTGCCGGGGCCGAACGAGGTGCGCGACCTGCTGACCGAGCTGCAGAAGAGCACCGGCAGCAGCGTCATTGCGGGCCATCTCGACGACAAGGCGATCTTCGAGCTGCGCGAGTATTTCCTGCGGAACTTTCCGACCCGCACGAGCTGGCTCGCCAGCGAGTACTGGCGCTTCGCCGAGCAGAACGCCAGCCGCCTCTCCATCCCCGACCGTGCCCGCTTCTTCAGCGTGCTCTGGGGTGGCATCGCGGAGTTCACACAGCTCTATCTGCGGCTCGCAGCCGCGCTCTTCGAGCTCGATTTCGCACCGACCGCCTTCGCCACCATGGCTGCCATTCAGCCGCGGGACCGCAGCATCATCGATGTGGACCGGATCAAGCTCGAGCTCGGCACGCCGGAGGACGAGCGCGACCTGGTGAAATGCCTCGGCATTGGCCCCGGCATGAGGCGCGAGGCCGCTCTGCCGCGCGCCGTGCTCTGCGCGCTGGTGGCCGAGCTGCACATCTCGCTGAAGAATCACACCTGGCCGATTTTCGAGCAGGTCGATCTGCTCGACTTCCCCGGCGCCCGCTCGCGGGAGAAATACAGCAACATCCGCGATCAGCTCGGCGAAGACGATGAGCGCGATCTCGCCCGCCGGCCGCGCGAGCTGTTCATCCGCGGCAAGGTTGCGGTGCTGTTCCAGCGCTATACCGACGAGCTCGACCTCGCTTCGCTCCTCCTCTGCATGCCCGAGGGCACCGCCGAGGTGAAGGATCTGGGGCTGCTGCTGCGCGAATGGATCTTCGCCACTCATGGCGAAACCCCGGCAGAGCGCCACGAGCAGCGCAACGCCCTCTTCGTGGTGCTGACCAAATCCGACATCGAGTTCGTCAGCAAGGAGGGCGAAGACGAGGAATCCCGGCGCAGGAAGTGGTATCGGCGCATCTTCGCCTCATTGATCGAGCTCTATCAGCGCGACCAGTGGCTCGACAATTGGGACGGCAAGCCCTTCAACAACACTCTCTGGCTGCGCAATCCCAGCATCGCCCAGAATCAGCTCGTGGCCTACAGGACGGAGATCCGCGACGGGCTCGAGGTTGCGACCGAGCCCCGGGTCGAGATCGGATATGCCTCTTCGATTGCCGGCGAGCTGCCGAAGCTCAGGGAATATTTCCTCGAGGACCGGGATGTCACCCAGTATTTCCGCGAGTCGGCGCGTGCCTTCGATGCGCTTCTGACACTCAACGATGGGGGTGCCGGCTATATCGTGGAGCAGGTCTCCGGCGCCTGCGATCCGGTGGTGAAGCTCGAACAGATCCGCCGGCGCCTGCTGCGCCAGGCCGTGCTCCTGATCCAGCAATTCGGCCGCTTCTACGATGCCGGCTCGGTCGGCAGCCGCGATGAGACGCTGAAGCGCGCGCTGGCCACCGTCAATGCGGTGGGTGCGGCGATCCGCACCGAGGACGGCTATCGTGCCATCGGCCATTTCGTCGCCGCGCTCTCGGCCCATGAGAGCGGCTTCTACGAGCTCTATCTCGACGTCGCCAGCCTCGAGGGCGTCGAGGCGAGCGAATCGCCGGGGCGGGCGACGGCCGCCCTACCCGATGTCTTCGCCGAGCTGGAGGCTGGCAATCAGGCCGCGGCACCGAAGGCGGCCGAGCACGGGACCGCTGCGACTTTCGCCCGCAAGGCCGTTCAGACCTGGGTCCGCGACCTGCGCCAGTTCGCGGCCGATGAGAGCGACGCGCGCCGGCGCCGGCTTGACCGGGATGCGGCGGAATATCTGGTGGAGCAGCTCATCGGCACTGTCCATCGTCTCGGCATCACCGATTCCATCGCGCGCGGCGTGGGTGGGCTGACCACGGTCTCGGCAAGCTGGGAGATCGCCGCCGCCCAGGCGGCCTGCATCGCCGCAAACCGGATCAATGACGTCGTGAGCTACCTCGGATTTGGCGACTGGCCTCCGGAAAAGCGGCCCCCCGTGCCGCCGGCGCCCCGCGCGGCCGTTCGCCGCGCCTTCAAGCCGCCAGAGGGCTTCGATGTCTTCCCGATCCTGGGAGACAAGGCGCGGCCCATCGCGGCGGATTTCACCTTCGACTGGATGGCCGCCTTCGTCCAGGCCGCTCTCGACAATATCGGTCATGCCCATGGCCGCGACATCAGCCCCGAGCAGAATGCCGCACTGGGGCGGATCATCGAGCGCGCGCGGCTCGACTCCAAGCTCGCGGCGCCCGCCTGAGAGGCATGCTGAGAATCTCGGCAAGCCAGGACAGGAACGACCGCAACGGCTGGTGCCGGCTGCGCGTCGAGGGCCTTGGCCTGATCGAGCCCAAGCCCGTCGAGCTCTATTTCCGGCGCGGGGGCGAACGCAACCCTTTCCTCGCCGAGCTCGGCTGGCAGCAGAATATCTATTGGTTGGCTTTCAGCGATACGCGCCTGGAGGGTGATGCGCTCGTCATTCCCGTCGGCCCCGCTCAGACCTGGTATCTCGGCGATGTGGCGACAGTGGAGGTCGGGCTTCGCCTCCCCGGCGAGACAGGCGAGCCCCGGCGCGCACGCATCGCCTGGCCGAAGATCGTGCTCGATGTCGAGGCCCGGCCAGGCCAGCCGGCGCCGCCGCCCCCGCCTGAACCGCCGCCGGTGGAAAGCCCGCCGGAGCTCGCTCCCGTGCAGCCTCCGCCATTGCTGGCCGAGGCACCTGTCGCCCCGCCTTTGCCGCAGCCGCGGCGAGCTATCTGGCCCTGGTTCCTCGCCGGGCTTCTCGTCTTCCTCGCGGCCTTCGCCGGTCTCGCCTATTTCGAGCATTGGCCGCCCTTCGGCGCGCCGCAAGCGGCGCCGGGGCCTGCCGTCCAGGCACCCGCGCCCCCCGCCGCGGCGGCCCACGTCTATAGCGAGGATGAGGTTCGGCGCTATCTGGCCGGCAACCCCGCCGCGCCGGCCGCCGCCCTCGAGGCCAAGGCCTATGCCGATGCCGGCCATCCCGATCTTGCCCTGGTGATCTATCGCTACGCCCAGCGCCTGGGAGATCCGAGCGCGTCCAAAGCCATCGGCCGGATGTATGATCCGACGGGCTTCAACAAGCAGACCAGCGCCTTTGACGCGCCCGATGCCGACCAGGCCGCCACCTACTACGAACCGGCCGCCAAGGCCGGCGATGTGGAGGCCGAATTCCTGCTCGGCCGCCTGCTGGTCAAGGGGCAGACCAGCCAGCCCGACGCCGTCGAGCGCGGCGTGGTCTGGCTGCAGCGTGCACAACAAGGGGGAAACAGCGAAGCGGGGGCGCTTCTGAAGCAGGTAGGCGGATCGGGCAGCGGCAATTGAGGAGCGGCGGTATGCGCAGTTTCCCATCCCTCATCGGTGTTCTCCTGCTGCTGGGCTTCCTCGCCCCCGTCATATCGCCCGCCCGGGCCGACAGCCCGCCGGCCAAGCCCTTGCTGATGCCCGGCAAGACCACGCTCTATCAGCGCGTGCTGACCCGGCCGGGAGCCATGCTGGTGGCGACGCCTGGCGCTGGCAGCGGACAGGTGGTGCCGCCGCTCACGATCTTCTACGTCTATGGCCGCGAGAAGGATGCGGCCGGCAAGGAGTTCGTCCAGGTCGGCGCAAACGCCGCCGGGCTGGTCCGCGGCTGGCTGGCCGGCGATCAGACCATCGAATGGAAGCAGTCCCTGGTCCTCAGCTTCGCCAACCGCGCGGGTCGCGACCGGGTGCTCTTCTTCGCCGATGAGAAGCCGATGCTGGATCTGGCGAAGGCCGACGATGCCAAGGCCAAGATCGCCGCCATCCGGCAGGAGATCGCCGCCACCGGCCACACCGCCGACGGTTCGGTGATCGCGGAGGAGCCGGATCAATATGTCGACATCCGCAAGCAGTTCTATCTGCTGCCGATCCTGGAAGCCCATGAAGCCATGCTTGGCTCGGGCTTCCGGGTCAACAGCGTCGAGGTCGCTTCGGTGACCGCCGGTGGGCCGCCGGCCGTCCCGGTCCAGACCGAGCGTGTCGACACCCTGAAGGATTTCTCTGCAGCCCTGGTCTTCGTCATCGATGCCACGGCCTCGATGGGCCCTTATATCGATGCCGCCCGCGAGGTGGTCGCCGATGTCTACGAGAAGATCGAGAAGGCCGGTCTCGGCGACAAGATGCGCTTCGGCCTGGTCGGCTTCCGCGACGACCCGAAGGCCGTTCCCAATATCGAATATCTCTCCCGCGTCTTCGTCGATCCCAACACGGCGAAGGACCGTGCCTCCTTCATGCGCCAGGCGGCCTCCCTCACGGCTTCCAGGGTCTCGACCCGTGCCTTCCAGGAGGACGGTTTCGCCGGGCTGACGACGGCCATCGACAAGATCGACTGGGACTCTTTCGGCGGCCGCTACGTCGTCTTCATTACCGATGCCAGCTCGCGCGAGGCCGGCAACCCTCTCTCCTCCACCGGCCTCAACGCAGCCCAGATCCGGGAGAAGGCGTTGGCCAGAGGCATCGCCGTCTATTCCGTCTATCTCGGCACCCCGGCAGGCACCTCGGACCGCCCGACGGCGGAGCGCGAATACAAGCAACTGAGCGACTATCCGAATGTCGGCTCTCTGTTCTATCCGATCGATGCCGGGTCCGTTGCTCTCTTCCGCAAGAATGTCGACCTGCTCGCCAATTCGATCACCAGCCAGGTGGAAGCGGCCTCCCATGGCCAGATGGCGGCGGGCGGGAAGGCGGCGCTGCAGGCC
Organism: Dongiaceae bacterium; assembly: GCA_036270995.1. Lineage (GTDB taxonomy): Bacteria > Pseudomonadota > Alphaproteobacteria > Dongiales > Dongiaceae > DASXQK01. Next base: position 13,828 of record DATBBO010000065.1, read on the forward strand.
GCGACCGCGGCGGCGGCGACGCCGGCCCAAGATCTCCAGAACAAGACCGCGGAACTCGGCTACGCCATGCAACTCGCCTATCTCGGGCGGAAGCAGGCGACCCAGGCACCCGAGCTCTATGACGCATGGGCGATCGACCGCGATCTCCAGAATCCCAACGCCAAATCCCTCGAGGTGCGGGTGCTGCTGACCAAGAACCAACTGAGCGATCTGCAGACCGCGCTGAAGACCATCGTACAGACCGGCATCGCCACCGAAACCAGCCGCAGCCAGTTCTTCGATCAGCTCCGGAGCGCCGCGGCGACCCTGAGCCGCGACCCCACCCGGGTCGGCCGCCCTGGAGCCACGAATCTGAAGGAGATGGGACTCCTGGGCGAGTATCTCGACGACCTGCCCTACCGCAGCCGCGTGCTCGCGCTATCGGAGGAGGACTGGAACCGCTGGACCATCGGCGAGCAGGTGGCCTTCCTGGACGATCTCGAGGCCAAGATCCGGCTCTATCAGAGCTTCCACGACGATACGGATGCCTGGGTCAGCCTCGACAAGGGCGCCTCGCCGGGCGATGCGGTCTATCCCGTCCCGCTCTCTGCGCTGCCCTAGAGATGGCGAAGGGGGGTGCGATGGCGCTCGGGGCGCCGAAGCACGGGAGAGGGCCTGGTGGAACCGCTTCTTGACCTACGACGGGTTCGCCGCAGGCGCGGGAGCGAGGATGGAGGCTTCACCCTGGACATCGACCGTCTTGCAATCCGCCCCGGCGAGCGGCTTGCCCTGATCGGGGATAGCGGCACGGGCAAGAGCACCTGCCTCGACATGCTCTCCCTCACCTTGGCGCCCACCGACTGGGAGCGCTTCGACACCCATTTCGATGGTGCGTCCCAGGCCATCGGCGCGCTCTGGCGCCGAGGCCAGCGCTCGGCACTGGCTGAGTTGCGTGCCCGTTACATCGGCTACGTGCTGCAGACCGGCGGGCTGCTGCCATTCCTCACTGTGCGGGAGAATGTCGCGCTGCCGCGGCGCCTGCTGGGCGAGGCGCCGGGCCCGGCGCGGGAGGCGGCCGCGGCCCTGCTGGAGCGGCTCGAGATGGCGGACTACGCCCGGCGCCTGCCGGCCAGTCTCTCCCTCGGCCAGCGCCAGCGGGTGGCGGTCGCGCGCGCCCTGGTTCACCGGCCGGCCCTCGTTCTGGCCGATGAGCCCACTGCCTCCCTCGACCGGCGCAATGCAGAGTCCGTGCTGCGGCTCTTCACGGAGATCCTGGAAGAGCAGGGTCGTGCCGCCATATGGGTCACCCATAGTGCAGAGCTGGCCGCCTCCTATGGTTTCACGCCCATCTTCTGCCAGCCTTCGCCCGGCGAGACGGGCGCCAGTCGCAGCGTGATCTTTCACGATGCCGCCGAAGGGGGTGCCTGACCCGTGCCGCGGCCGCAGATCTATCGCCTCGCGCTGGCCGACCTGCTCCATGACAGGCTGGTGAGCTTCTGCCAGGTGGCTCTCCTGGTCGCGCTCTTCAGCCCGCTGCTGCTGCTCTTCTCCTTGAAATACGGCATCGTCACCACTCTGCTGGACGAGCTTGCCGGCAATCCGGCGACCCTGCAGGTGAAGCCCATCGGGGCCTATCATCTGGGTCCCGATTTCTTCGCCGCCTTGCGCGCGCGACCCGAAGTCCGCTTCGTCATTCCCGAAACTCGGCCCATCGCCACCCAGATCTATCTCAGCCGCGAGCCTGGCGCCGAGGCCGTTCCCCCCTCAGCCGACGTCCAGATGATCGCGACAGGTCCAGGCGATCCGTTGGGGGAAGGCCACGCACTCGCCGACGCCGAGGGCGGCATCAGCCTCAGCGCCGCCGCGGCGCGCAAGCTCGGCGTCGGGCCTGGGGCCAAGCTCCTCGGCCGCATCGAGCGGGCCCGGGCGGGCCGGACCGAGGTGGCCTCTATCGCGCTCCATGTGATCTCGGTCCTGCCTGAGCGCCTGCATCCTCTCATCAGCGCCTTCGTCGATCTCTCTTTGCTGGTGGCGAGCGAGCGCTACCGCGACGATTTCGCCGTGCCGCTGTTCAAGACCGAGGGCGACCGGCCCTGGCAGGAGATGACGGAGTTCGCCAGCTTCCGCCTCTATGCCGCCAAGCTGCAGGATGTGGCGCCGCTGGCCGCCTATCTTCGCGGCCGGAGCGTGGATGTGATCACCGCCGCCGATCAGATCGAGGGCGTGCTCGCCCTCGACCGAAACCTGACGATCCTGTTCAGCGCCGTCACCGCGCTCGCCGGCCTCGGCTTCATCGGCGCGATTGCGGCCAGCATGGTCTCCAGCGTCGAGCGCAAGCGCCGTTCCATGGCCGTGCTCTCCCTGATCGGCCTCTCCCGCGGCGCGATCGTCGCCTTCCCCCTGCTGCAGGCGGCGATGATCGCCATTGCGGGGATCGCCATCGGTAGCCTCCTGGTGCTGGCGGGCATGGCGGCCATCAACGCCTATTTCCTGCCGGTTCTGCATCAGGGCGAGCTGGCGGCGCGGCTCAGGCCGGAGCATCTGGCAGTGGCTGCCCTCGCCGCCCTTCTCCTGGTCGGCTTGCCCGCCATGGCCGCTGCCTGGCGGGCCTCGCGCGTCGAGCCCTCGGAGGCCCTACGTGAGATCTAGACGCAGCACCTATCTCGCGCTGGCGGTCGGCCTGCTCCTCCCCCTTGCCGCCCTGGCCGCGGCCAAGATCAGCTGGAAGGAGCAATTCTACAATCCCAAGCCCCTGCCCAAGGATCTGATCCTGCCCATGCCTTGCGGCGGGGCGATGGTGTTCCGGCCCGTGGTGGTGCCAGCGGACAAGCTGCTGGGGGATCGGCGCCTGACTCTGGGCGGGCCGGACGATCGCTTCTCCTTTTCCGAGGGCTTCCGCCAGGATTTCCTCGCCGGCGCCTTCACCGAGCCCGGCAGCACGGGAGCGCGGATCTACTACATGGGCAAATACGAGGTGACCGCCGACCAGTACGCCACCCTGGCGCCGGGCGGCTGCAAGCCGCCCGGCATCATGGGCCGGCTGCCCATCACCAAGGTGAGCTGGAACGAAGCCATCGATTTCTCCGTGCACTACACCGAATGGCTCTATGCCAATGCGCCGAAGGCTCTGCCGAGCGAGGACAAGACCCGCGGCTATCTCCGCCTGCCCACCGAGGCGGAGTGGGAATATGCGGCGCGCGGCGGGGCTGCCGTCAGCGACAGCGAGTTCATCCGCCCGCTTTTTCCCATGAGCGGGCCGCTGACAGACTATGCCTGGGTCGGCAGTCCGGACTCCTCCGGCTTCAAGCTCCAGGTCGTCGGCCTCCTGAAACCGAACCCTCTCGGGCTCTTCGACATTTTGGGCAACGCCGCCGAGATGGTGCTCGATCCCTTCCGGCTCAACAAGATATCGCGGCTCCAGGGACAAGCAGGTGGCCTCATCGCCAAGGGCGGCAGCTATCTCACACCCCCCGACGCCATCCGCAGCGCCGAGCGGGAGGAGATCAATCCTTTCGACGACAAGGGTGTCCGGCGCACCGAGACCGTCGGGTTCCGCCTGGTGATTAGTGCCCCCATCCTGACCTCACCACAACGTTTGGAGGAGATCGCCAGGGAGTGGAAGGAACTGCCCAAGAGCGAGAGCCCGCTGGCGGGAACCCAACGCCTGGAAGACCCATTGGATGAGATAGACCTGCTCATCAAATCGACCCAGGACGAGGCTCTCAAGGAGCGGCTGACGGGGTTGAAGACGGTGATCGAGGCAAATATCGCCACGCGCAACGAGCAGCGCGACCGCGCGGCAGTTTCCATGCTGCAGTTCGGAACCTTCCTCCTCACCCGCATCAAGGATTCTCAAGGCCAGGTTGAGGGCCGCAAGCGCGCCTTGGTTCCCTTGGCGAATACGCCGGCCACCGATCCCAGTCGGCAGTTATTGGAGAAGTCGCTTGCGGCCGCGCAGGAAAATCTGGGGACCGACGTGAAGTACTACCAGGACGTGCTCTCCCAGATTGTCCGAGAATATTCAACCAAGACGATCGAAGGCGAGCTCGCGGTCCTGAAGGGCGAGTTCACCGAGCAAGGTCATCTGGGTCTGCTGCCCTATGCCGATATCCTGTCGAAAAACCTCGCCCAGTTCCGCCAGTCTGGGGATCTGACTTCCCCGCAAATTCTCAAGGAGCTACAGTAATTTCCATGGATCTTCTGCGCTGGGACAAGAGCCGATGAACGGCGCTCTGCGACGGGGCGGGCTGTGGGCCTGCCTTTTCGCCGCCGTGCTGACACCCGCGGGCTGCACAACCTATGGTGGCTATGGCGGCGGCTTCGGCAGCTATGGTTCTTACGGTTCCTCTTCGAGGAGCAACGCCAATCTGACCTCGGATGAGAAGCTGCTGCGCGAGCAGTCGGATTCCTTCGTCCAGGACAATGTCTTCGGGGGTGCAGCCACCGGCGCCATCGTCGGCTGTCTGCTCGGCGGCCTGCTGGGCGCCCTTCTCGGTGGACGCGGCGCCGATGCGGCGATCGGCTGCGGGGCTGGTGCCGCGGGTGGCGCCATCGTCGGCGGTGTCGACGGCTACATGAATGCAAAGGCGGCGCAGAACCAGTCCAACAAGATCCTGATGACCCGTTCGGTGACGGCAGACATCCGCAAGGAGAACGCCAAGCTCGAATCCGCCGTGCAGACCGCGCAGCGCGTCGCCGACAGCGACCAGAAGAAGCTGGACCAGATAAAGTCCGAACTGGCGGCCAAGACCATCAGCATCGAGAATGCCCGCGCCCAGGCTTCCGTCATCCGCCAGAACTCGGCGGCGATCGCCCAGATCCTCGACGCCGCGCGCAAGAACCGGGACAATTTCGTCGATGCCCGCAACAAGCTCCAGGGCGGTGTCGACACGGCGGAGCTCGATCAGCAGATCAGCCAACTCGATGCCGAGATCGCTCAGCTCCAGAATCAGCTGGCCTCGGTGAACAC
>DATBBO010000066.1:0-6028 GCA_036270995.1 Dongiaceae bacterium
ATCGGCGTCGACTATCAGGAGAGCACGGACAAGGTCGTGGCGGCGATGCGCGAGGTCTTCGAGGATCTCCTCGGCGATCCCGCCTATCGCCCCAATATCCTCGGCGGCCTCGATCTCCTGGGTGTCGACCGCTTCACGGACAATGCCGTGCGCGTTCGGGCCGGCATCAAGACACGGGCGCTCAAGCAATGGGATGTTGGCCGGGAGTTCAACCGGCGGCTGAAGATCAGGTTCGACGAGCTGGGCATCCAATTCGCCCCGCCACAGCGGCTGGTTTATGGAGCCCCGATGGGACCTTCGACCCCGCCTATCGCCGAGAAGCCGGCGGCCGAGAAAGTGGCCTCCTGAGGCGGGACTATTGCAGTTATTTCAACTGCACAGTCAGTGCGGAGCCGCCGGGACCAGCAGCTGGCGGAGGGGATTGAGCGGACCGATCGGCGTGAGCTGGAATGTCATCAGATGGGCTTTGCCGAGTGGGAGGTCCTCCAGCACGGCGTGCGCTGCCTGAGTGTCGGTCATATTCAGGATGAAGACGACACCCGGCCGGTCTTCCAACGAATACCACTGGTCGATCTTGCCATCGAGATAGAGCTGCGCGGTCTCGCGAACCTCGATCGGCAAAATGCGCTGAACCTGCGACATATCCGTGCCAGGGGCGAAAGTGCCGACGGCCAGAATCTTGGTGGTCGGCGTCTGCGGCATCATCGTCGTACCTTTCTAAAGAGAGTGGGTTTTACATTTCGGGCGGATCGTCGACCTTGGCCGGAGGCGCCCGCGGCGGGGTGCTGCGAAGCTCCGCCTCGATGAAGTCTACAATCACTCTCCCGAGCCGGGGCTACTCCAGCCGCGCCTTCATGCGCTCCTTCATCTCGGTGAGGCCCTCGGCGAAGGAAATCTCCGGACGCCAGCCGAGATGGGCCTGGATGCGCGAGATATCCGCCAGCGTCGCATCGGAATCGCCGCCGCGCCGCGCTTCGTGGCGCTGGTCGGTGGAGATCATGTCGGCCAGTTCCTTGACCGAGACATTGCTGCCGCTGCCGACATTGTAGATCTCGCCATGGCGCTCGCTCTCGAAGGCCATGATGTTGGCCCTGGCTACGTCGCGGACATGGACGAAGTCGCGCCGCTGGGCGCCGGCGCCATGAATGATAAGCGTATTGCCGTCGGTCCAGCGACGCAGGAAGATTCCCATCACCAGGGCGTAGTTGCCGGTCTGGGGCTGGCGCGGACCATAGACATTGAAATAGCGCAGCACCACCGCCGGCACGCCGAAATGGCGGTCGAACAGCAGGCAGTACTCCTCGCCGACCTGCTTGGTGAGGCCGTAGATGTTGAGAAACTCGGAGGGAGTCTCGTATTCGCGATGCGGGGCCGGCTGATTGCCGTAGAAGGTGGAGGAACCGCTATAGACGATCTTGCGCACCCCCGCCTCGCGCGCCGCGATCAGGACGTTCTGGGTCCCCAGCACATTGTCCCGGGTGCAGGTCTCGATCGTATCGAAGGAGGGGATCACCCGTGACATGGCGGCGAGATGGAAGACACCCGCAGCACCGGCCATGGCCTCGCGACAGGTGGCGAGATCGGCGACATCCCCCTTGAGAAACTCCGCCTCCGGCGCGACCCATTCCCGCCTTCCATAGACCAGGCTGTCCAGCACCCGCACCCGATAGCCTTTGGCCAGCAGGCCTTCGACCAGATGGCTGCCGATGAATCCGGCACCGCCGGTGACGAGGACGAGGGTCATGGAAAGCATCTCGTGAAATTGCCGCCGGAACATAGCAGGCGGTGCCGGGATGGGAAGTATCGCGTTTTGCTTGTGCGGCTTGCCCTCTGCCGGCCGTGGCCTGTAGATTCAGGGTTATTCGCGCCGCTGGAGAGGGGAAGGTGAAGGCCGCCGGCGCGCCGGCCGAGTGAAGCAACAGCATGAGCAGGGCGTGCCGCGATGGCCCGCTTCTGCCGAAAGTCGAAGAATCACGTGTCAGAGCCCAAGATCGCCAAGTTCGGAATCGGCGAGATCGTCAAGCACCGGGTCTTCCCCTTCCGCGGGGTCATCTATGACGTCGATCCGGAATTCGCCAATACCGAGGAATGGTACAACTCCATCCCCGCGGAGGTGCGGCCGCGCAAGGACCAGCCCTTCTATCACCTCCTGGCCGAGAATTCCGAGACCACCTACACGGCCTATGTCTCGGAGCAGAATCTGCTGCCCGACGGCGAGAGCGGTCCGGTGCGCCATCCCCAGGTGAAGGAGCATTTCTGCGGCCTCAAGGGCGGCCGCTACGAGCCGCGCCGCCAAAGGGCGAACTAGTCGCCGGAGCGCTGATCCGGCCGAAGCCGCTCAGAAGCTGGAGTCGGCGGTGACCGTGAAGCGGCAGCCGCAAATCGGGCAGTAGACCACCTCGACCGCATCGCTCTTGGCGGTGCCGGCGGCGATCTCCTGCTTCAGCGTGGCCTGGGCGCCTGCGATCAGCGCGGCATGGTCGCCGCCCGCGGCGGCCGGCGTCTTGCAGGCGAGCGCATAGGCCGCCTTCACGGGCTTCGACATGGGCTCGAGGGAGAAGGCCGCCGCATTCCGCGGGCCTGTCAGAGTGCCGAGTGCCGCCGCCGTGCCGCCGAAAGCGGTTCCGGTCAAGATCTGGCGACGGGTCAACATGATGCTTCTCCCGACTCGGGAAGGCAAAACCGGCTCAAGAATAGGCTTCTAGGACAGGGCCGGACAATCCTGCAAAACTCGCCGGCCCGGTCATCGGATAGTTGTCGCCAGCAGGCCGTGAGGCCTGGGATTTCGGGATGTCTGCCTTATTTGCGCCGCATTTGATTCGCCCGCTCGATTCCCCTAAGCCTAGCGGGAACCGCCTTCGGAGCCTGGATATGGGTCAATACGACGCCCTGCTGCAGCCTTTCACCCTGAAGCATCTGACCCTGCGCAACCGCATCGTCAGCACCTCGCATGCGCCGGCCTATGCCGAGGGCGGAATGCCGCGCGAGCGCTATCAGCTCTATCACGCCGAGAAGGCCAAGGGCGGCATCGCCATGACCATGTTCGGCGGCTCCTCGGTGGTCTCGCCGGATTGCCCGGCGACCTTCGGCCAGCTCGACGTCAGCGACGACCGCATCATTCCCCATTTCCGCGAGTTCTCTCTGCGCATCCATGGGCTGGGTGCGGCGCTCATGTGCCAGATCTCCCATATGGGCCGGCGCACCCGCTGGGATGCGGGCAACTGGCTGCCGCCCGTGGCGCCCTCGCCGGTGCGCGAGCCGGAACACCGCTCCTTTCCCAAGGCCATGGAGGACTGGGACTTCGCCCGCATCATCCGCGATTTCGGCCAGGCGGCGCGGCGCTGCAAGGAGGGCGGCCTCGACGGCGTCGAGCTTTCCTTCCAGACGCTCCATCTCGTGCCCCAGTTCTGGTCGCCCAGCGCCAACAAGCGCACCGACGAATATGGCGGCAGCCTCGACAACCGCATGCGCTTCAGCATGGAGGTCCTGGAGGAAGTGCGCCGGCAAGTCGGACCCGACTTCATCATCGGCATCCGCATGACCGTGGACGAGCTGATCGCCGACGGCCTCGACGCCAAGGAAGGGCTCGAGATCGCCATCCGCCTGGCGAAATCGGGCATGGTCGATTTCCTCAATGTCTGGGCCGGCCAGGCGCGCGACTGGCGCTCGCTCTCCGTGGTCATGGCCAACATGGCCTTTCCGGTCGCGCCCTTCCTGCACCTCGCCAGCGCGGTCAAGGCTGCCGTCGACATTCCCATCCTCCATGCCCAGCGCATCAGCGACGTGGCCACGGCGGCGCGCGCCGTGGGCGAGGGGCATGTGGATCTCATCGGGCTCACCCGCCCGCATATGGCCGACCCCTATATCGTGCGCAAACTGCTGGAGGGCCGGCCGGACGACATCCGCCAATGCGTCGGGGCGAATTACTGCATCGATCGGATCTATGTCGGCGGCGAGGCGCTCTGCATCCAGAATCCGGCCACGGGGCGCGAGGCGACCATGCCTCACCTCATCGCGCGCTCGACGGGGCCGGCGCGCAAGATCGTGGTCCTGGGCGCCGGGCCCGCCGGCCTCGAGGCAGCCCGGGTCTCGGCCGAACGCGGCCACAAGGTGGTGCTCTTCGAGGCTGAGCCGCGCACCGGGGGCCAGGTGAACATCGCTGCCAAGGCCACCTGGCGCGAGGCCATGGGCGGCATCACCCGCTGGCTCGACGGCCAGGTGAGGAAGCTCGGCGTCGATCTGCGCCTGGGGCAGGAGGCGGGCAGGGCGGAGGTCCTGGCGGAAGACCCTGAGATCGTCATCATCGCCACCGGCGGGATGCCCAACAAAGGAAGCTTCAAGGGCACCGAGCTCGCCGTTTCCGGCTGGGACATCCTCTCGGGCCGCGTGGCGCCCGGGGAGAATGTACTGATCTTCGACGACCATGGGGGCCATCAGGGGCCCTCCATCGCCGAGTTCATCGTCAAGCGCGGCGCGCTGGTGGAGCTGGCCACGCCCGAGCGCCTGTCGGGGGTCGAGATCGGCGGTACCAGCTATCCGATCCACCAGCGCGAGCTCTACAAGGCTGGCGTGATCTTCACACCCGACACGCGGCTGATCGAGGTCGGTCGGGAGGGCAACAAGCTCATCGCCGTGCTGAAGAACGAGTATTCGGACCAGGAGGAGGAGCGGGTGGTGGATCAGGTGGTGGCCGAGCACGGCACCCTGCCTCGCGACCGGGTCTATTTCGACCTGAAGGACGGCTCCAGCAACCGCGGGGAGATCGACTATCACGCCTTCGCCCATAACCGCCTGGAGCCGGTGCTCTCGAATCCGGCGGGCAAATTCCTGCTCTTCCGCGTCGGCGATGCACTGGCCAGCCGGAACATCCACGCCGCCATCTACGACTCGTTGCGGATCTGCAAGGACCTGTAAGGGTTAGCCGGGAGCGACGGCGCCCCGTCCGCCCGGGAACGTTCGGCGAACTCCTTCCCGGTGCTCCCCGCAACTAAGCTTGTCCTGTCATCCGATTCGGCTACCCTTGCCCAACAAATGGGCAAGCGCCCGATCCACATTCACCAGGGAGCGGCGCATGGCGCGCAGGGCCGAGCAGGTAAAGACGGAACTGGTCGACAAGGCGGCCGGGCTGGCCTTGAAGCGCCTGGATGGGACGCGCGCCACCACGGCGGAGCGCTTCATCCGCGAATTCTACGCCAATGTGTCGCCGGACGATCTCGTGGGCGAGGAGGTGGAGAATCTCTATTGCGCCGCGCTCTCGCTCTGGAACCACGGCCAGAAGCGCAAGGCCGGCGAGGCCAAGGTCCGCGTCTTCAATCCCCGGGTCGACGAGCATGGCTGGTACAGCCCCCATACCGTGGTCGAGATCGTCAATGACGACATGCCCTTCCTCGTCGATTCGGTGACGGCGGAGCTCGGCCGCGACGAGCTCGCGGTCCATCTCGTCATCCATCCCGTCGTCGAGGTGGCGCGCGACGCCAACGGCCAGATCCAGGAGCCGGGCCAGAAGGGTGCGGGCCCGCTGCGCGATGAATCCTTCATGCAGATCCGCACCAATGAGCAGCGCGATCCCCATCGCCTGGACCGGCTGCGCCGCGACCTCGAGCGTGTGCTGAGGGATGTCCGCGCGGCGGTCACCGACTGGCGCGCGATGCTGACCAAGCTCGACGCCACTCTGCTGGATCTGGACCGCCAACCGCCCCCGCTGCCCATGGACGAAGTCGCCGAGGCGCGGGAGTTCCTGGCCTGGCTGGGCGCCGATCACTTCACCTTCCTGGGATATCGCGACTACGACTTCGTCGGCGAGGACGAGCAGGCCCGGACGGCCATCGTCGCCGGCAGCGGGCTCGGCATCCTGCGCGACGACAACGTCTCGGTCTTCGACCAGATGCGCAATACCGAGCGGCTGCCCCCGGACGTCCGCTATTTCCTGCACCAGTCGCGCCTGCTGATGGTGACGAAGGCCAACCGGAAGTCGACCGTGCATCGGCCCGTCCAGATGGACACCGTGGGCGTGAAGCGTTTCGATTCC
>DATBBO010000067.1:0-9443 GCA_036270995.1 Dongiaceae bacterium
CCCCACTTCGCCGCCCGGAGTACCACCACGCGAAAGCATCGAAACACGGGTACTTGCGTTTTTTCCGCCCGGTGCCTGACGCGCTCCGATAGGACCCAATTTTCGCAGGGCGACGTTGCCGTACTTTTGCCGTACGTTCGCAGTGAATTCTTCGGATTTTTACATAAAGGGTTGATTTTACTGGCGTCCCCGACGGGATTCGAACCCGTGTTACCGCCGTGAAAGGGCGATGTCCTAGGCCTCTAGACGACGGGGACGCATACGCGCTTCGCCTCAGCATCGGGCAGGCGGCGGCCATGACTACCGGCCGCGAGGCCCAAAATCAACGCCTAAATCCGCGGGTCCGCGGCCGGCTTGCCCCTCGCGCGGGCGGCGGCCATACTCCGCGGCCTTCACAGCTTCAACCAGCCCGACAGGGGGAAAGCATGAGCATCCAGCGTTTCGAGGTCGGCCCGCGCATGAGTCAGGTCGTGGTCCATGGCGACACTGTCTACCTGGCGGGCCAGGTCGCCAACAACCCCGCGGCCACGGTCGCCAAGCAGACCAAGCAGATCCTTTCCCAGATCGACAAGCTCCTCAAGCAGGCCGGCAGCCACAAGTCGAAGCTGCTTTCGGCCAATATCTGGCTGACGGACATGCGCAGCTTCGGCGAGATGAACGAGGTCTGGGAGGCCTGGGTCGACAAGGGCAACACCCCCGCCCGCGCCACCGTCGAGGCGAAGCTCGCCGCCCCGCAATATCTCGTCGAGATCATGGTGACGGCGGCGACGGACTAGCTAAGCCGGCGCGCCGTCCTCGATCAGGAGCTGCACCTCCGCGCGTCCCTGCCAGCGATTGAAGCGGAAATGCCCAGCGAGATGGAGCGCGGGCCCGCCCGGCGTCAACAGCGCGCGGCCCAGCTCCGTCGCCAGGCTGCGGAAGGCGACGGCCCGGAGCCTGCCTCCGTCGCTGCCGGCAAGCGTGCAGCGGATATGGGCCTCGCCCAACGGCTCGGCCTGAAGGACGCGCAGCGCTGGAAGCGCGAAGCGCGGCTCGGCATTGCCGCTGCCATAGGGGGCCAGGCGCTCCAGCATCGTCAGCAGCTCGGCCGTGGCGGCACCGGGCAGCAGCGCGCCATCCAGCTCCAGCACCTGTCGCGGCGGCTCGCCATTCAGGCCGGCGCCGAGGCGCTCGGCCAGGAAGTCGCGCAGCGCCTCCAGGCCCGAGCCCGCCACGGTAAAGCCCGCCGCCATGGGATGGCCGCCGCCATTGATCAGCAGGCCCGCCTGGCGTGCGGCGATCACGGCACTGCCGAGATCGATGCCGGCAATGGAGCGGCCGGAGCCCTTGCCGATTATGGCCGCACCCTCGCCCTCCAGCGCCACCACGCAGGCCGGCCGGCCATAGAGCTCCTTGAGACGGCTGGCGACGATCCCGATCACACCGGCATGCCAGCCGGGGGCAGCGGCGAAGACCAGGCCGGGGGCGAGCCGCGCCTCGACCTGGGCGAGGGCCGCCAGCTGCACCTGCTCCTCGATCTGCCGCCGCTCGGCATTATGGCCGTCGAGCCGGAGGGCGAGCTCGCGGGCCTCGATCTCGTCCTCGGTGGTCAGCAGCCGGGCGCCGAGGCCCGCCTCCCCCACCCGCCCGCCGGCATTGACCCTCGGCCCCAGGAGGTAGCCTGCGTGATAGCAGCCCGGCGGCTCGGCAAGGCGCGCGACATCGGCCAGGGCAACCAAGCCCGGATTGGCCCGACGGGCCATGACCTTCAGTCCCTGGGCGACCAGCGCGCGATTGAGGCCGGTCAGCGGCACCACATCACAGACCGTGCCCAAGGCCACGAGATCGAGCCAGCGCTTCAGATCGGGCTCTGTCCGCGCTTCGCCATACCAGCCGGCCTGGCGCAGCGCCCGGTTGACCGCCACGACCAGAAGGAAGGTCACCCCGACCGCCGCGAGCTGGCCATGGCCCTTGGTCTCGTCCAGCCGGTTGGGATTGATCACCGCGAAGGCCGCCGGCAGGCGCGGCTCGGCCACGTGATGATCGACGACGATGACCTCCAGCCCGGCCGCCTCGGCCGCCGCCAGCGGCTCGAAGGCCGTGATGCCGCAATCGACCGTGATGACGATCCGTACGCCCTGCGCCTTCAGCGCCAGGAGCGCCGGCAGGTTTGGCCCATAGCCCTCCTTCATCCGGTCGGGGATGTAGATGCGGATCGGATGCCCCGCGGCGGCGAAGAAGCGGGCGAGCAGGGCCGCGGACGTGGCCCCATCGACATCGTAGTCGCCGAAGACGGCGATCGCCTCGCCATCGCGCACGGCCCGCGTCAGGCGCGCTGCCGCCTTGTCCATGTCGCGAAAGCGGGACGGATCGGGCAGCAGCTCGCGCAAGGTCGGATTGAGAAAGCTCTCCGCTGCCTCCGCGCCGACGCCGCGGGCGGCCAGAAGCCGGCCCACGATCTCCGGCAGCGCCAAGCGCTGGGCGATGGCAAGGCCTTCGCGATCATCGCCGCCGCGCGCCCGCCAGCGCCGCCCCAGGAGTGAGCGTTCGACCCCGAGAAAGGCCTCGGCGGTCATGCCGCCTCCATGGTCATGACGCCGCCGCGGCCGTCACCCCTCGAAGCCGGGCTTGCGGCTCCAGCTGTGCTGGGCCTCGATCAGCCGCACGGTGCCGGTCTTCGAGCGCATGACCATGGAATGGGTGAAGCCGCCGGTACGGTCGCGGCGCACGCCGCGGAGCATGGTGCCGTCGGTGACGCCGGTGGCCGCGAACATCACATCGCCATGAGCGAGGTCGAGAAGGGAGTATTTGCGGTTGAGATCGCTCACGCCCAGGCGGCGCGCCCGGCCCTTCTCCTCCTCGTTGCGGAACAAGAGCCGTCCCTGCATCTGCCCGCCGATGCAGCGCAGCGCCGCGGCGGCCAGCACGCCCTCCGGCGCACCGCCGCTGCCGAGATAGATATCGACGCCGCTGCCGGGCCGGGAGGTGGCGATCACGCCGCTCACATCGCCGTCGGAGATCAGCATGATCCGTGCGCCGGTCGCCCGGACCCGCTGGATCACCTCGCTGTGGCGCGGCCGGTCGAGGATGCAGGCGACGATGTCGCCGATATCCACCTCCTTGGCCTTGGCCAGGTTCTTCAAATTCTCCTCCGGCGTGGCATCGAGATCGATGACGCCTTCGGGCAGGCCGGCGCCCACGGCGATCTTGTCCATGTAGACATCGGGCGCATTGAGGAAACCGCCGGCCTCTGCCATGGCGATGACGGCGAGCGCATTTGGCCCGCCCTTGGCGGTGATGGTCGTGCCCTCGAGCGGATCGAGGGCGATGTCGATGGCGGGGCCCCCCGCCCCCACCTTCTCGCCGATGAAAAGCATGGGCGCCTCGTCGCGCTCGCCCTCGCCGATGACGACGGTGCCGTCGATGGCGAGGCCGTTGAGCGCCCGGCGCATGGCGTCGACGGCGGCCTGGTCGGCCGCCTTCTCGTCGCCGCGCCCCATCAGCCTGGAGGCCGCGAGCGCCGCGGCTTCCGTCACCCGGACCGCCTCGAGGGCCAGATTGCGATCCATCGCGGCTTTCGACATGGGCAATGCCTCCCGTGGCTGTTCGTACTTATCGGCGCCGTTCTATAGCGATTCGATGCGGATCATATGCGGCGGCTCGGTGACGGAGGCAAGCCGCGTGATGCGCTCGAGGGCGCGGCGCATCGCCGCCTCCTCGGTCTCATGGGTCGTCAGCACCACCGGCACCGGCTCGCCGGGCGAGCGCGCCCGCTGGATCATCGCTTCCATCGAAACCTCCTCGTCACGCAGTGCTGCGGCGACGTCGGCGATCACGCCCGGCTTGTCCACGACCATGAGGCGGATGTAATAGGCGCCGCGATGGCGGGCCATGGGCGAGGCCGGCAGGCGTTTCAGCTCGCTGGCGGGCACGGAAAAGGTCGGCTGGCTGCGTCCGCGGGCGATGTCGATCAGGTCGGAGACCACGGCGGAGGCCGTCGGGCCGGCGCCGGCGCCGCGCCCCTCGCAGAGATTCTGGCCGACGAAATCGCCTTCCGTGACCACGGCGTTGTAGACGCCCTCCACATGGGCGATGGGCGTGCCCAGCGGGACCATACAGGCATGGACGCGCTGCTCGATGCCGAACTCCGTCGGCCGCGCGATGCCCAGCAGCTTGATGCGATAGCCGAGCTCCTCGGCGAAGGCGATGTCCACCGCCGAGACGTTGCGGATGCCGTCCACCTGCACCCCGGCGAAGTTGATCTCGCAGCCGAAAGCCACCCCGGCAAGGATGGCAAGCTTATGCGCCGCATCGATCCCGTCTACGTCGAAGCTGGGATCGGCCTCGGCATAGCCCAGGCTCTGGGCATCGGCCAGCACATCGGCGAACTCCCGGCCGGACTGGCGCATCACCGTCAGGATGTAGTTGCAGGTGCCGTTGAGAATGCCATAGACGCGCTCGATCCTGTTGGCCGCCAGCCCCTCGCGCAGCGTCTTGATGATGGGAATGCCGCCGGCGACCGCCGCCTCGTAGCCGAGGCTGACGCCCTTGGCCTCGGCCTGGCGCGCAAGCGCGGTGCCGTGATGGGCGAGGAGCGCCTTGTTGGCGGTCACCACATGCTTGCCGGCGGCGAGTGCTGCCTCCAGCAGGTCTCGCGCCGGACCCTCGGCACCGCCGATGAGCTCGACCACCACTTCGATTTCCGGCAACTGCGCCAGGGCCACGGGATCGTCATGCCAGGCATAGCGCGAGAGGTCGATGCCGCGATCGCGGCGTCGGTCGCGGGCCGAGACGGCGCGGATCTCAATGGGCCTTTCGCAGCGTCGCGCCAGGTCGTCGGCATGCTGCTGCAGCAGCTTGACCGTGCCGGCGCCGACATTGCCGAGACCGGCGACCGCGATGCGCAAGGGCTGCATCATTTCGGATGCTTTCCGTGGAGTCGTTTCAGCGGTCGAGGAAGATTTCGACGCGCCGGTTGCCCGCCTCGCCCGTCGGCATGAACTCGTAGAAGACCGGCTGCTGGTCGCCGACGGCGGAGATGGCCACCAGATTGCTGGGCGCCCCCATGCGCAGCAGGGCGCCGCCCACCGCCGAAGCGCGTTTCATCGACAGATCGTCGTTCACCGCCTGATGCTGCACGTAGTCCATCGTCGCCGAACGCTCGCTGGCATGGCCGATGACGCGAAGCTGACCGCCCTGCTGCTCCTGCAGCAGGACCACGTCGTGCAGCACCCCGAGGTCGCGGTCATTGAGCGCGGCCGAGCCGTCGCGGAAGAAGATCACCGCGATCGGGCGCCCGTTGTCGACGGCAGCGGCCTGGGTGCCGGGGACGCCGGCATAAGGCCCCTGAACCGTCGAGAGCAGGCTCTGGAGCCTGGCCTGATCCTGGATGATGGGCGTCGCCGTGGCCGGCACCGGTGCCGCGGCGACCTGCGCCGGCGCGACCGGGGGCGGTGCGCCCGAGACCGGCAGGGGGTAATAGGGCGAGGCCGGCTGGGGCGCGGCGGCGGCCGGCTGAGCGGCGGGTGCCGCGGCCATCTGGGCGGGAGCCGCCGGCGGTGCCGCCGACTGGGTCGATGCCGCGGGCGGCGGCGGGAGGGTGGACTGCTCGACCGGGGCAGATCCCATGGTCGCGCCGCTACCGCTGGCGGGCGCCGGCGGCGTGGCGCTCGCAGTAGTTGATTCGGTCGCCGCCGGCGCCGTGGTAGCTGGGGCTGCCGCCTCGCTTGCCGACGGGGGCGGTTGCGCCGGGGCGGGCGGGGTCGATCCGCCGCTCGGCTGGGCGGTCAGCTGCTGGCCGCTATAGGCGGCGTTCTGCTGGTCCGCCACCAGCCCCTGGGTGATCTGCTGGCGCTGGTCGGCCGGCGTGACAGTCGGGGCCTTGGTCGGCACGGTCCCCAGATTCGGGGCCTCCTGGCTGGCCGCGACTTTTTCCCCGGGCGAGGGGCTGCTGAACATGTCGTTCCACAGGCTGCAGCCGCCCAGAAGCGAGGCCAGACCCACAAGGCAAAGCCCCCGCCCCGCCCAGGCATTGAAGCCTTGCGCGCGCCAGGTTCCGTTCATTCTATGGCCAATCCCGGTTACGGTTGTCTTGCCTGCGGCGCGTCGTTATGTTGCGGAAACCAAACGATTTCCGCCGAAACCAGATCATAGAGGAAGCCGCTATGGCCGATCAACAGCCTCCGGACATGAAATTGCCTGATCCGGTGGAGCTGTCCCGCGCCATGGCCCGGATCGCCGAGCAATCCCAGCGCCTCGTGGCCGAGTTCCTGCAACGCCAGGCTGCCGGCGAGGCGAGGGAGTCGGTCTCCCCCGGCATGTCCGATCCCCTCAATATCGGCAAGGCCTTCCTCGAGATGACCACCCGGATGATGAGCAATCCGGCCAAGCTGGTGGAGGCCCAGGTCAATCTCTGGCACGACTACATGCAGCTCTGGCAGGCCACGGCCCAGCGCTTCGCGGGCAATGGCGGCGAGCCGATGATCCAGCCCAAAGCCGAAGACCGCCGCTTCAGCGATTCCGCCTGGCAGGAGAACCAGCTCTTCGATTTCATCAAGCAATCCTACCTGCTCAGCGCCCGCTGGCTGCAATCCACGGTCAACAGCGTCGAGGGCCTCGATCCCAAGACGGCGAAGAAGGTCGACTTCTACACGCGCCAGTTCGTCGATGCCATGGCCCCCAGCAATTTCGTACTGACCAATCCGGAAGTGCTGCGCAAGACGCTCGAATCGGGCGGCGAGAATCTGGTGAAGGGACTCGAGAACCTGCTGGGCGACCTCGAGCGCGGCAAGGGCCAGCTCCACATCAAGATGACCGATCCCGATGCCTTCGAGGTCGGCCGCAACATCGCGATCACCCCGGGGAAGGTCGTCTTCCAGAACGATCTGATCCAGCTTCTGCAATACGACCCGACGACGCCGGAGGTCGCCAAGCGGCCCCTCCTCATCATCCCGCCCTGGATCAACAAGTATTACATCCTGGATCTTCGCGAGAAGAACTCCTTCATCCGCTGGGCCGTGGGCGAGGGCCAGACGGTCTTCGTCATCTCCTGGGTCAATCCCGACCAGCGCCTCGCCGGCAAGACCTTCGAGGACTATATGACCGAGGGTCCGCTTGCCGCCCTGGATGCGGTCGAGCGGGCGACGGGCGAGAAGACGGTCAACATCGTCGGCTATTGCCTGGGCGGCACACTGCTCGCCGCGACCCTCGCCTATATGGCGGCCAAGAAGATCGAGCGCGTCACCTCGGCCACCTTCCTCACCACCCTGGTGGATTTCGCCGAGCCGGGCGAGCTCGGCGTCTTCATCGATGAGGAGCAGCTGAAGTCGCTCGAATCGCGCATGGAGGAGAAGGGCTATCTCGAAGGCAGCGCCATGGCCACGACCTTCAACATGCTGCGCGCCAACGATTTGATCTGGTCCTTCGTGGTGAACAACTACCTGCTCGGCAAGGAGCCCTTCCCCTTCGATCTGCTCTACTGGAATTCCGATTCCACGCGCATGCCCGCGGCCATGCACAGCTTCTATCTGCGCAAGATGTATCAGGAGAATCTCCTGGCGCAGCCGGGCGGCGTCACGCTGAAGAAGACTCCCATCGATCTCCGCAAGATCAAGACGCCGGTCTTCATTCTCTCCACCAAGGAAGACCATATCGCGCCCTGGAAATCGACCTATGCCGCGACCCGCCTCTATCAGGGGCCAATTTCCTTCGTCCTCGCCGCCTCCGGCCATGTGGCGGGCGTCGTCAATCCGCCTGCCTCGGGCAAGTATCACCACTGGGTCAATACGAAGACGCCGGCGGATCCGGAAGAATGGCTGAGCACGGCCAAGGCGGCGCCGGGCTCCTGGTGGCCGAGCTGGAGCCAGTGGCTCGAGCAATTCTCCGACGGCAAGGTGCCGGCGCGCAGGCCCGGCGATGGCAAGCTGAAGCCCCTCGAAGACGCCCCCGGCAGCTACGTCAAGGTCCAGGGCGGCGACGCGTGAGGCGCAACTTCCCCTCTCCCGCGCTTTGAAGCGGGAGAGGGCATAAGGGTGGCAAGCTACGCCTCGCCCTCCGTCTCCTCGCCCGGCGGCTGATGCTTCGGCCGGCGGCGATAGGCGCGAGTCGAGGGCTCGATGCCGGCGCGCCGCCGGCGGGCCGCAAGCGCGAAGGGATTGCGGGCCTTCGGCGCGGCCCTTTTCGCGCCCGACCGGCGCGCCCTGCTCCTTTTCATGAATGCCGCCGATAGCTCTGGGCCAGCTCGCAATAATGGGTCACCGTATCGGCGAATTCGGCGATCTCGGTCTCCGAGAGCGGCCGCATCAGCTTGGCCGGGCTGCCGGCCCAGAGCTCGCCGCGCTTGACCCGCTTGTTGGGCGTCACCAGCGCGCCAGCCGCCACCATGGCGCCACCCTCCACATAGGCGCCGTCGATCACCGCGGCCCGCATGCCGACGAAGCTGTCATCCGCCAGGGTGCAGGCATGGATCAGGGCCATATGACCGACGGTCACACGCGCGCCGACGATCGTCGCATAGCCATGGATGCCGCGCTCCATGCCCTCGGGCGAATGGTTGACATGCATGACGGTGCCGTCCTGGATGTTGCTCTCGGCCCCGATGCGGATGCTGTTGGTATCGCCGCGCAGCACGCAGCCATACCAGATGCTGGCTCTGGGGCCGATCTCGACATCGCCGATGATGACCGCGCTGGGCGCGATGAAGGCGTCCGGAGCGATGCGCGGATGCTTGCCCTCGAACGGGATGATCAGGGGATGCATGGCAGTCCGCGTTTAGGGAAACATCGGCTGCTGTTCGAGGCCCGTCGTCTCCGCCCAGCCCGCCATGAGGTTCATGTTCTGCACCGCCTGGCCCGAAGCGCCCTTCACCAGATTGTCGATGACCGAGACCAGGATCGCACGGCCCCGCACCCGGTCGGCGAAGACGCCGATGAGGCAGTGATTGGAGCCCCGCACATGGCGCGTCGCCGGGGACTGGCCGGCGGGCAGCACCCGTACGAAGGCCTCTCCGGCATAGCGCTTCGCGAGCGTCTCGCGCAGATCGTCGGCGGAAGCACCATCGGCGAGGCGGACATAGATCGAGGAGAGAATACCGCGGCTCATGGGCATCAGATGCGGCGTGAAATTGACCGTGATCGGCCGGCCGGCGGCATCGCTCAGCCCCTGCTCGATCTCCGGCGCATGGCGGTGGCCGGCGATGCCATAGGCATGGATCCCTTCCGCCACCTCGGCAAAGAGATTCTGCTGCTTGGCGTCCCGCCCCGCCCCGGTCACGCCGGATTTGGCGTCGATGATGATGTCCTCGCCTTCGATCTTGCCGGCCTCCAGCAACGGCACCAGCGGCAGCTGGGCCGAGGTCGGATAGCAACCCGGATTGGCGACCAGCCGCGCCCGCGCCACCGCGTCGCGCGCGAGTTCCGTCAGGCCGTAGACCGCCTCCTTCTGCAGTTCGGGCGCGCGATGGGCAT
>DATBBO010000068.1:0-23243 GCA_036270995.1 Dongiaceae bacterium
CCGGGAAAATCGCTCTCGAAGCGCAGGATGTTTCCGACCTCCGCCCCGCGCCAGCCATAGATGGACTGGTCGTCATCGCCGACGCAGCAGAGATTGCGCCGGCCCTGGGCCAAGAGGCGCAGCCACAGATACTGGGCGACATTGCTGTCCTGATACTCGTCAACCAGGATGTAGCGGAACTGCTCCTGGTAGCGGGTCAGCACTTCCGGCTCGGCGGCGAAGAGCCCAAGATTGTGCAGCAGCAGATCGCCGAAATCGCAGGCGTTCAGGCTGCGCAGCCGCTCCTGATACTGCCGATAGAGGCGAAGCGCGATGCCCTCGGCATAGCTCGCCTGCTCCGCCTCAGTGACCTTCTCGGGCGTGAGGCCGCGGTCCTTCCAGCGCTCGATCGCACCGAGCAGCGCGCGGGCCGGCCATTTCCTGTCGTCGATATCCTCGGCGAGGACTAGCTGCTTCAGGAGGCGAAGCTGATCGTCAGTGTCGAGGATGGTGAAACTGGGCGTGAGGCCGACAATCTCCGCATGCCGGCGCAGGAGCCGCGCGGCCAGCGCATGGAAGGTGCCGAGCCACCAACCCTCCACCGGCCGGCCGATGAGGGCCGAGATCCGGTCCTTCATCTCGCGCGCCGCCTTGTTGGTGAAGGTGACGGCGAGGAGCT
The DNA here is from genome assembly GCA_036270995.1 of Dongiaceae bacterium. GTDB lineage: Bacteria > Pseudomonadota > Alphaproteobacteria > Dongiales > Dongiaceae > DASXQK01. Next base: position 659 of record DATBBO010000068.1, read on the forward strand.
CCGCCGGCCGCGCTTTGCCGGTCATCAGGATGTGGGCGAGGCGCGTGGTCAGCACTCGAGTCTTGCCGGTGCCCGCCCCCGCCAGGACGAGGACCGGACCCTCGGTCGCCTCCACGGCCTCGCGCTGGGTCTCGTTCAGGGATTCGAGATAGGGCGGCGTGATCAGAGAGGCGGTCATGACCGAGAATTCATGGGCTTGGCAAGGATCCGCGCATGGGTGGCGAGATCGCCCCGCCAGACATAGGCGGCGAGCAGCGGCTCCGCCAGCGCGCGAGTCGCATGGGTCACCATCGAGTCGTGGCGAATCACCGTGCCCGGCGGCTCGCGCCGCCAGGGTTCCCCCGCCTTCTGCCACTCCGCCTCGCCGGCCAGCACGACATAGATCTCGACGGCGGGATGGTTGTGGCTGGGATAGTGGATGCCGGGGCCCAGCAGCAGGATGCCCAGCGCCAGGGCCTCGCTCGCCACCAGCCCGCCCGGCCCGGCGAGCACCGCATAGCCATAGTTTTCGAGGAATTCCGGGCTCGGCGGGGCCGCGACGTAGTTCGGGTTCTGAACCCAGCACAGCGCCGGCGCCAGTTTCGCCAGCGGCGCCAGCAGCGCGCCCCCGCCGGCCGCCGCCCGCTCCCAGAAGCGGCAGACCGGCAGAGAATCGGGCTGGGGCCGGGGCGAGGAAAGATCGAGCGCAGCGACGGCCGCGGCGAAGTCCGCCGGCAGCAGAGCGGCGAGCCGGCTGACAAAGAGATCGAGATGAGGGGCGATGACCATCGGGTCAATCTAGCCGAGTCATGAAGACGATGTCATAGCCCGGTGACAATCCTTGGCGTAGGATTATATGTGGGGAAGATGAGCCGGAGGCTTTGATGGCCCTATCGTTCAAGCCCGATCGCGCCGTCTATGATCCGAGTCGGGGCGTGATGCGCTTCTTCGCGACCGATGGCGCCCTGCTCGTGAACTGCGGCATCTCGAAGAGCGCTCTCATCGTTCTCGATGACGGGGTTGCCCCGGGGGGTGCGGTGCTGGAGCGGATCTATGAGCGGCACCGGGAGCGCATCCAGGAGGTCGCCGACCGCAAGCACCGCAAACGGCAGCTGGAGAAGGACGGGACGATCATCGTCCATCGGAGCGATCTGACGAACTGAGAAGGCAGCGCTAGTCCGCCGCCCTCTTCCGCCGCGCGCCGCGATAGACGCTCTCGACCAGCAGGCCGATCGCGCCAGCCAGGAGCAGAAGGCCGCCGGCGAGGCCGCCGATCCCGGCGAACTTCACCAGCAGCGTCACGATGGCGATGAGCGCCACGAGAGTGAGCGCCAGCTGGCCATCGTCGATGAACATGCCGATGAGCTCGGCGATCGCCGTGCGGAGGGCCGTCATCTGGAGGCGGCCCCAATCCTGCCGGTTTGGGCTCCGCGCAGCAGCCGAACGCTGAGCAGGGACACGACAAGGAACAGAAGCGCGATCGCGATCAGCGCGGCATCGGCGCCGGGCCAATTGGCGCCAAGCCCCTCCCCCGTCCAGAAGACGCCGAAGCTACTCAGCATCACGCCGACGACGAATTTGAGCGTGTTCTCCGGCACGCGCGCCAGGGGGCGATGGACGAGGAAGCCGATCGCCAGCACCAGGAGGCAGGCCGCCGCCGCGCCCAGGCTGGCATAGCCGAGCAGGCCGCGCCCGGCGCCGACGGCGATGACGATGAAGACCACCTCGACCCCCTCCAGCAGCACCGCCTTGAAGGCGGCGGTGCCGGCCAGGAAATCGGCGCGCCGGTCGGCCGCCTGCCGCGCCAGGAGGTCGGCCTGCGCGGCGAAGGCCTTCTCCTCGTCATGCAGGCCGACGTAGCCCGCCGCGCGCAGGATCGCCTTCCGGAGCCAGCGCATGCCGAAGAGGATGAGCAGGACCCCGATGCCGAACTGCAGCAGATGGAGAGGGATGAGGCCCAGCAGCGGGCCGAGGAGGAGGATCAGCGCGCCAAGCACGAGAAGCGCCAGCACCGTGCCGGTCAGCGCCGGCCGCCAGCCGCGCGCAAGCCCGACCGCCAGGATAATGGTGAAGGCCTCCACCACCTCGACGAAGGAGGCGAGGAAGGAGGCGGTGACGGTGGAGGTGATGGTGGTGATGCCGGTCATCGTCAGGTCCACTTGGGTCAAATCCAACTGGTATCGGGAGTCCATGGGCGACAACAAGATGCGGCAGCGCGCCGCAGCCGGCCAGCTGCGGCGGCCCCGCCATCGATCGCTTCGTCCGCCCGGTGGCGAGGACCAGACCTCGCCTGCGCCGTTCTAGCGCCTTCCGCGCCCTGTCCGCGCCTTGGGGGCCCGCGTCCTGGAGGCCCGCGCTCCGGTGCGGCCTGCCGGCCGCCGCCGGCTTGCGGACGCGGCCTTCTTCGCCTTCGGCGCCCGGCCCTTCGCCTTCGGCTTCGCTGCCGGGGCGGCCGCCTTGCGCCTGCCCTTGGCCGCCGCCTTTTTCGCGACAGGCTTCTTGCGCGCCGCCGCCCGTTTCGGCTTCGCCCTGGCTGCGGCCGCCTTCTTCGCCGCTGCGCGCTTCGGTTTCGCCTTGGGTGCCTTCTTTACCGGCGCGCGCTTCGCGCTCGGCCGGCGCGCGGGCCGCGGCGCCCTCGCCCGTGCTGGGGCGGGCGCGGCTTCGACCTCCGGCGCCGGCTCCGCTATCTCCTCCCCCTCGCCACCCGGCGCGCGCTTGCCGGTGAAGTAGGCGATCATGGGTTCAAAATAATGTGTGTGCCATCCGCCCTGCTCGTAACCCAGATGGGTGTCCGGCACATTGCTGTGAGAGAGCGTCAGCAGGGCGCCGTCATCGCGATCCTCGAGGGTGATCGTGACGATCGAGTCCTCGTGATCCTCGTCGAACTTCGTCGTGCGCCAGGCCTGCACGATGCGCTCGCCGGGGACGAGCTCGAGATTGCGCCCGCTGATATAGCCATCCCAGGCGGAAAACGCGCCGCCGGGCTCGCTTGAAATATTCGCCTGCCCGCCGGTCATCTCGGAATGGGCGAGGCTGTCCAGCCAGGCGTTGTAGATATCCCGCGCCGAGGCGGGAATGAAGGCCGTGAGCGAATAGTCATATGGCATGTTCCGAGCCTCCCTTGGCGTTCGCCAGTTCTCTTGTGGATGCGGACCGACTTGACGCCCAGTCTATCATCTCATCTGAAATGGTCAGGCCGGATTTATCCCGCTCCCTTCGCGCGACTACGGATTTGTGACAACCGGCACCGAGCAGGCGATCCTGCCGGCGGGCCTGCAGGCGGTGCGAAAGCCCCCGGCGGCGCTGTCGCGCAGCGGCAGCAGCGGGATCTGGTCATAGGTCTCGGCCCAGGCGGCATCGCTGCCGCAGACCAGATTCTCGATCATCATCTTGCGGCCGTCGAAGCGCGGGATGTAGAGCGCGCCCGCCGGCTGGCCCCGCCACATGGAGACCTCGGCGCTGGCGCCCGGCGCGATCGGCCCGACATCCTGGGTGATCCAATGGCCGAAGAGGATCGTGCAGCGAAGTGCCACGGGGCCGTCATTGCGGATCGAGAGCGCGACCGCGGGATCGGCCGCCTCGGCCGAGCCCGCCGAGAGCGCCAGCGTAAGGAGAATCGATGCGATCCCGCGCGTCATGACGGGATGATGGGGTCGAGCGGCGCCCGGCCGCGCAGCAGATCGCTGGCCCGCTCGGCGATGGCGATGATGGCGGCGTTGATCGGGCCCGTGGTGATGCGCGGGACGACCGAAGCGTCGATCACATAGAGCCCGTCGAGCCCCCGAAGCTTCAGATCCGGTCCCACCACCGCCTCATCCCCCTCGCCCATGCGGCAGGTGCCGACGGGATGATGGTGGGTATAGGCGGCCTTGGCGACAAAGGCCAGCCGCTCGGCCCGCGACATCGGCGCCTGTCCCGGCAGCAGCTCCTCCGCCCGCCATTCGTCGAAGGCGTGAGCGGCACCGATGTGACGCGCCCAGCCGAGAGCCTCGAGATGCGCCTCGCGATCATAGGCCTCCGCCAGGTAGTTGGGATCGATCGCCGGCGGGACGCCGGGATCGGCGGAGCGCAGGGCCACGCGCCCGCGGCTCTGCGGATGGGTGAAGCCGAACATCAGGGTATAGGCGCCGCCCATGGGCGGGGCCTGGAACATCTCCGTCACGACGGGCGCGATGACGCAGGCCAGTACGAGCTCCGGTGCCGCCGGCGATCCGGGGGCGCCGCGCTCGATATACATGAGCGATTCCGAGTGCTGGTACTTCGAGGGCGGCAGCGCCTGCCGCGCGCGGTAGACATTCCCGCCGGCCAGAAGATGGTCGTGGAGATTGGCCCCGACGCCGGGGAGATCATGGCAGGGCGCGATCCCGAGACGGCGGAGCTCCGCAGCCGGCCCGATGCCGGAGCGCAGGAGGAGGAGCGGCGAGCCGATGGCGCCGCCGGCCAGGATCACCCCGCGCTCGGTGCGCAGCTCGACCGGTCCCTCCGCCGTGGCGAGCCGGACACCGCGGCAGCGCCCGTCTTTGCCGATCGTCAGCCCCTCGACCGCGCTCGCCAGGCGGAGAGAGAGATTGCGGCGCGCCTGAACGGCCGGCGTCAGATAGGCGTCGGCCACGGTCTGGCGCCTGCCCTCCTTGATGGCGAGCGTGTTGAGGGTCGGGCCCGGCATCCTCGGACCGTTATGCTCATCCGTCGGCGCGAGGCCGCGCTCCGAGCCGGCCTGGAGATAGGCCAGGGTCACCGGATGGGGATCTTGCGGCCGTATCAGATGAACGGGGCCATCGGCGCCGTGATAGGCCGAGGGCGCGAACTCGGAGGTTTCGCTGCGGATGAAATAGGGCAGCAGATCGGCATAGCCCCAGCCGCTGCAGCCCTCCGCCACCCAGGCCTCGAAATCGGCGGGATGGCCGCGCACATGCGCCATGGCGTTGATGGCCGAGGAGCCACCCAGCACGCGCCCTCTGGGCCAGGCATGGATGCGCTCCGCCGTATGGCGCTGGGGCAGCGTCGCATAGCCCCAGTCGATGGCGCTGCCCTGAAGCGCGGGCCAGGCGAGCGGATCGGCGATGCGGGGATCGGTGGCGCTGCCGCCGGCTTCCAGCAGGCAGATGCGAAGTGCGGGATCCTCGCTCAGCCGCGCGGCCAGCACCGAACCTGCGGTCCCCGAACCAATAATGATGAAATCGGAGGATTGGTTCGGTGGACCCGTGACCATCGTGGAAACCTATCGGCCGAAACCAGGTGATTGTTTCCAGCTTTGGTCCGCGAGTCTATCATCCTTCGCAACCGATCCGCGCGAGGGAGGCTCGAGGCATCATGGGCGACAACACCGTCAAGGAACCTGTCATCACCCTCTCCGCCGGGCCGGTGGCCGCCTATCCGCAGGTGCTCCTCGGCATGGCACGGCCCGTGCAATACGATTACGACGCGTATTTCCAGGGCTTCTACGAGCAGGTCGCGCGCAAGGTCGGCCGCGGGCTGCAGAGCGCCGAGCCAGCCTTGCTGCTGCAGTGCGAGCCCGCCGTGGGGCTCGAGGCGGCCGCCGCCTCCCTCATCGGACCTGATGACGTGGTGCTGAACCTTGCCTCGGGAGTCTACGGCAAGGGCTTCGGCTATTGGTCCGCTCGCTACCACAAGGAGATGGTCGAGATCGAGGTGCCCTACAACGAGGCCATTGAGCCGGCGAGCGTGGCCGAGGCCTTCCGCAAGCGGCCCGACATCAAGATCGTCTCGGTTGTCCACCATGACACGCCGTCCGGCACCCTCAACCCGGTGAAGGAGATCGGTGAGATCACCCGGCGCCATGGCGCCTTGATGCTGGTGGATGCGGTCTCATCCTGGAGCGGGATGGACATTCATCCGAACGACTGCAAGGCCGATATCTTCGTGACCGGCCCCGGCAAATGCCTGGGCGGGGCGCCGGGCCTCACCATCATGGCGGTGAACGACCGTGCCTGGGCGCATATGGCCGCCAATCCCAAGGCGCCCCGGGCCTCAGTCCTCAGCCTCCTCGACTGGCAGAAAGCGTGGAGCCGCGACGAGCCCTTCCCCTTCACCCCGTCCATCGCGGAGATCAACGGGCTCGACGCGGCGATGGACCAGTATTTTGCCGAAGGGCCGGACCAGGTCTGGCGCCGCCATGCGCTGACCGCCGCGGCCTGCCGCGCCGGCATCAAGGCGCTGGGCCTCGAGCTCTGGGCGGTGCCCGAGGAGATCGCCTCTCCCACCACCACCGCGATCCGCGTGCCGGAGGGCTATCGCGACGCCGATATCCTGGCGGCGGCGCGGGAGCGCTACGGCGTCGTCTTCTCCGCGGGCCGGGGTGCCACCAAGGGCAAGCTCCTGCGCATCGGCCATATGGGCCCGGTGGCGGAGCCGATCTATGCCGTCGTCGCCGTCACGGCGCTCGGCGGCGCGCTGCAGAAGCTGGGCTTCGCCTGCAGGCCGGGTGCTGCGGTCGAAGCGACCATGGCGGTGATCGCCAAGGCTTGAAGCATCGAAGATCGCGAAAACAGGGGGACATCCTTCATGCATCGATTCGAGAACCGCGTCGCCGTCGTCAGCGGCGCTGCCCAGGGCATCGGCAAGGCGGTGGCCGAGCGCCTCGCCGGCGAAGGGGCGACGGTCACCTGCGTCGACATAAATGGCGAGGGCGCGGAGGCCACGGCCAAGGCGCTGGGCGGCGAGGCCTTCGCCGTCGCCTGCGATATCGGCGAGCCGCAGGCGGTGGCAAAGCTCTTCCGGACCGTGGGCGAGCGAGCGGGGAAGCTCGATGTGCTGGTAAATGCCGCGGCAATCGTCCCCTTCGTCGCCTGGGACCAGCTCGATTTCGAGGAGTGGCGGCGCATCATGCGGGTCAATCTCGACGGCCTGTTCCTCATGTGCCGCGCGGGCTCGGACATGATGCGCAAGACCGGCTATGGCCGGATCGTCAATATCTCCTCCAACTCGATCTTCGCCGGCACGCCCAACATGGCCCATTACGTGGCCTCCAAGGGCGGCGTGCTGACCTTCTCGCGGGCGCTCGCCACCGAGCTCGGCGCCCATCGCATCACCGTCAACTCGATCTGCCCCGGCCTCACCGACACCGAGGGCGTGCAGAAGACCCCGCATAAGGAGGCCTTCGGCTTCGTCGAGATGCTCCAGGCGATCAAGGGCCATGGGAAGCCCGGCGACATCGTCCCGGCCATCGCCTTCCTCGCCTCCGAGGAAGCCCATTGGATCACCGGCCAGGCGCTCAACGTGGACGCGGGAATGGTGCGCTGGTAGGGGAGGCGCCGGCCTTTCGCCGGCGCGGAACCTGTCGGCTATGCGCCCCCGCCCCCCCCCTTGCGGGGGCAGAAGGTCGGCCTCGCAGCCGCTCCTTATCCGTAATATGCCGCGCCGGTTTGATAGGATTTGAAGCTATCCGGATCGTGGGAATAGAAGAGCTCGGCGTCGTGCTTGGCCGCCAGCTCCTTCAGCCGCTTCATCGAGTTGAGGCTCGCCGTCGGGTCGAGGTGGAAGCTGGAGATGCACATCATGTCCATGTTCTTCTTGCTGTAGCAGGCATCTGCCGTGAACAGGATGGGACGGCGGTTCGCGAGCTCGACCATCAGGCTGTAATGCCCGGCGGTATGACCCGGGGTCTCGAAGAGCCATAGGCCCTTGGCGATCTCCTGATCGCCGGTCAGGGTCTGGAATTTGGGCGTGTACATGTCGAGGGCGGGATCGGGCGGAAGCTGCACGCCCTTCTTCTTGGCGATCTCAGGCGCGAAGGTGAGGTCCGAATAGCCCAGATGCTCGAAGGGCTGGCAGTTGCCGCTCGCCTCCAGCTCGCGCGCATGGCAGATGGTGCAGGCCTCGTGCAGATGCTTGTTCCCGCCGCAATGATCGAAGTGGTAATGCGAGTTGATGACGTAGTTGATGTCGCTCGGCTTCAGGCCGAGCTTGGCGAGCTGGCCGGGAATCGTCTGCGCCGCGTCCTGGATCGGCTTCTCGAAGGGCAGCACGCGCATCACATGGTCGAAGTCGTATCCGGTATCGAACATGTAGCGGCCGTCCTTGTGCTCGATCAGCACCGCATAGCAGGGAAAGCGCAGCTCGCCCCCCGGCCCCCGGTTCCAGAAAGCATGGAAGCCGTCGATGACCAGCGTCCCCCCATCCAGCAGATAGACCTTGGTGTCGCTCATTGTGGTTCCCTCCTCCCTGACGCAACGCGCCTTACGCAATTCATCGCGGCGCCAGCCGTTACCGGTCGCCACGCAGATAAGGTAGCCCCAATGCCGGGGGCAGGACACTGTGGCGTGCGAAGATCACCAGCACCAGCATGACCATGGCGAAGGGCAGCATCTGCACCACATCGGTCGGGATATTGACGCCGGCCACCTGCAGCGCCGTGGTCAGCGCCAGGCTCACCCCGAAGAGCGCCGCGCCGGCCAGCACCCAGACCGGCCGGCCCCGCGCCAGCATGGCGAGCACGATGCCGATGAAGCCGGCACCATTGGTCATGAAGGGGACGAAGAGCCCGGCGCCCACATTGGCGAGATAGGCGCCGCCCACCCCCGTCAGGAAGCCCGTCGCCAGCACCGCCCAGGACCGCGTCGCGAGCACGCTCACCCCGGCCGCGTCCAGTGCTGCGGGCTTGCTGCCCGCCGCCTCGAGATTGAGGCCGATATGGCTGCGCCGGAAGAGCCAGGTGAGGCCCGCTACCAGCAGGACCCCGATATAGACGACGGCATTGTGGCTGAAGAGCGCCGGCCCCAGCACGGGGATCTGGCTCAGGCCCGGAATCGGCAGGACGGGCGCCTGGGAGAGGCGCGGATAGGTGCGACTGAACTGGAAATAATGCAGCAGCGCCGTCAGGCCCTCGGCGCCGAGGGTGAGCGCGATGCCGATGACGATCTGGTTGAGGCCGAGGCGGATGCAGAGCACCACCATGAACAGCGCCACCGCCATGCCGCCGATGCCGCCCGCAAGGAAGCCCAGCCAGAAGGAGCCTGAGTAATAGGCGGCGACGAAGCCGGTATAGGCGCCGAAGAGCATCATTCCTTCGATGCCGATATTGAGCACGCCGGCCTTCTCCGAGATCTGCTCGCCGAGACCTGCGAACATCAGCGGCACCCCGGCCGTCACCGCGCCGAAGAGCAGGGAGCTCAGGAAGGCCTGGGTGAGAAGAGCTTCCATCCCTCAGGCCTTCGTCCGCGGCCAGCGCTGGCCGATATAGTCGACCAAAGCGAGGAAGAGCAGGACAAGCGCCACCAGCACCAGCACATAATGCTGGGGAATGCCGACGCGCCGAGATGCGCTCTCGGCCCCGATCATCAGCATGGCGAAGAAGAAGGTGAAGCCGATGACGGCGATGCCGTTGAAGCGAGCGAGGAAGACCAGCGGCACGACCAGCATGCCGAAGGCGGGATTCCAATCGGCGCGCACCGTGCCCCAGACTCCCAGGATCTCGACGGCGCCGCCGAGCCCGATCAGCCCGGCGCTGATGGCGAAGGTGGCGACGGTGAGCTTGGCCACATCGAGGCCCGCATGCATGGCGGCTCGCGGATTGGCGCCCACCACCTGGAGCTTCAGGCCGAAGGCGGTGCGGGTCATCATCAGATGGACCAGCACCACGACGGCAAGCGCGACCAGGATGCCGCTATGGACGGCGGTGCCGAAGAGCCGCGGCAGGCGATCATCCACGGGCAGGGTGCGGGTCTGGGGGACCGTGGTCGCGGGATCGGCGAAGGGCAGCTTGATCAGCACATTGGCCAGGCTCGTACCGAGGAAGCTCATCATCAGCGAGGTGATGATCTCGTTGACCCCGTAGCGCGCCTTGAGCAAAGCGGGGATCACCGACCAGAGTGCTCCGACCAGAATGCCGGCCAGCATGCAGATGATGAGTGTCAGGCTCCGGGGCAGGACGGCGATGAGGGCCGGCCCAAGCGCTGCGGTGACGACCGCCGCCAGCAGGAACTGGCCGTCGCCGCCAAGATTCCAGATGCCGGCCTGAAAGGCGACGATGAGTCCGGCGGCGATCAGCAGCAGGGGCGCCATCCGGATGATGGTCTCCTGCAGACCGATGCGGTTGAACAGGCCGCGCTCGACGATATAGCCGTAATAGACCAGCGGGTCCTTGCCCAGCAGGATGAGCGCGACCGCGCTGACGAGAAGGGCCAGCAGGACCGGCAGGACGACGCGGGCCACGCCCCAGAGGAGGCTTCGCGCACCGGCGCCCGCCTGGCTCTTCGGTGCCGTCGCGCCGGAAGCGGCCTCGCTCGGCGCGCTCAATGCACGGCTCCGGTCATCAGCATGCCGATGCGCTGCTCGGCGTTCTCCTCATTGGCGACGATTCCCGTCAGCCGGCCCTGGAACATGACGCCGATGCGATCCGAGATCTCGGTGAGCTCGTCGAGCTCGGTGGAGATGACGATGGTCGCGAGCCCGCGCCGCGCGCAGTCGATGATGCGCTCGCGGGCAAGCCGCGTGTTGTGCAGGTCGAGACCATAGGTCGGCTTGTTGAAGACGATGACCTTCGCCTCGGCATCGATCTCGCGGGCGAGCAGCACCTTCTGGATATTGCCGCCGGAGAGCTTGGCCAGCGGCGTCTTCTCCGAGGGCGTGCGGATGTCGTGGCGCTTGATCTGGACGCGCGCATGCTCGTGGATGCGATCCCAGAGGCTGATGCCGTTCTGCCACCAGGGCGGCGAGCCGATCTCCTTCAGCACCAGATTGGTGGCGACGGAGAAGGCGCCCACGGTCCCCTCTCCCAGCCGCTCGTCGGTGATGTAGCGAAGCCCATGCTGGCGCCGCTCGACCACGCCGTCCGCCGAGATGTCGCGGCCCTCCAGCAGGATCGCGCCGCCGGCAAGCGCCCGCTGGCCGGCCAGCACCTCCGCCAGATGCTTCTGCCCATTGCCGTCGACCCCGGCGATGCCCAGGATCTCGCCGGCGCGGACCTCGAAGTTCACGGCCTGCAGCGCGCATTCCCCCTGGACCGCCGCGGTCGAGACCTCGCGCAGCGCGATCATCGCCGGGCCGGCTGCAGGGGCCGCGGCGGTACGGCGCAAATGGCGCCCGCCGAGCAGAATTTCGGCATCGCCGGCATGGCCCTCGCCGCTGCCGAACATCAGCCGGATCACCGCGTCGGTCGCCTGCTCCTCGCTCATGGCCGAGAGCCGTGCCTTGTCGAGACTGCCGACGAGACGGCCCAGGCGCAACACCGATACCCGGTCGCCGGCGGCATAGGCTTCGCGCAGCTTGTGGGTGATGAAGATCACCGCCACCCCCTTGTCGCGCAGGCGCTTCATGACCTCGGCGAGGTCGCGCGCCCCCTGGGGCGTGAGCATGGAGGTCGGCTCGTCCAAGATGAGCACGCCCTCGCCGCGCCAGAGCGCGCGCATGATCTCGACCTGCTGCTGCTGGCCGAGGGAAAGGCGGCCGACCGGCGCTTCGGGATCGATCGCCACCCCCAACATCTCCGAGAGCTCGCGGAAGCGCGCCAGCACCGGGGCGCGGTCGAGCGGCTGCCACCAGGATCTGCCGAGCATGAGATTCTCGATGACCGTCAGGCTCGGCACCAAAAGCACATGTTGGTAGACGGTGCCGATACCGAGATCGAGGCTTTCGCGCGGCGAGCCGATCTTCACCACCCGGCCGCGCACGCGGATCTCGCCGGAATCGGGCTGCTGCATGCCGGCGAGCATGCCGATCAGGGTCGATTTGCCGGCACCATTCTCGCCCAGCAGGACGTGAATCTCGCCGGGATGGAAATCGAGGGTGATGTCGTCATTGGCGAGGATGCCGGGAAAGCGCTTGGTGATCCCGCGCAGCGAGATCGCCGGAACCGCCTGTGTTCCCGCCTCCCGGCCCGCCGCCGAGCCAGGCCCGACGGCTGTCGCCGTCCGTGCCGTCATGACCCTCCCGTCCATTCTCTTTTTCGAAGGGTGCCCACGGGCTGGGGCTTCCGCCCCATCCCGCGGGCCTCTCCGTTCGATCCTGCCCGTCTAGGTGACGTCGATCAACTTGCCGTCGACCTTATTTGGCAGCGACCGAGGTCATCAGCGCCCGCACCTTCTGGGCGTCGAAGATCGGCTCGACCTTGATCTTGCCGTCGATGATGTCCTGGCGGATCTTCATCACCTCGGCCCAGACATCGTCCGGGATATGCTTGGTGTGCAGCAGGTTGACGGAATTGTCGTCGAGCTTGATCTCGTACTTCTTGGTACCGAAGGTGCCGGCCTTCAGATCCTCGACCATGCCGCTATAGACCGGGATCAGGTTCCAGACCACCGAGGAGAGCAGCGTGCCCTTGTCGATCTTGGTCTTGTCGCCGATCACGTCGATGAACCAGACCTGACCGCCATTGGTGGCCTTGGTTGTCTCGGTCGCCTGGAGCATGCCGAAGCTGGCCCCGTCGCCCTGGCCGAAGACCACATCGGCGCCGGCCGCGATCACCGATTCCGTCACGCGCCGGCCGCCGGCCGCATCGGAATAGGCGGCCGGGCCGATCACCGCATAGATGATCTTGATATTGGGATTCGCGGCCTTGGCGCCCTGGGCGAAGGCGGCCGATTGCGAGTTCCAGGAGGGCGGCTCGCCCGAGGTGACGATGCCCACGGCCCCGGTCTTGGTCATCTTGGCGGCGAGGATGCCGGCGAGATAGGCCCCCTGATGGCCGGAGAGGGTGTAGTCGGCGATCATGCCCGGCTTGTCGTCGTTCGGCCGATCGACGATGGCGACGGGAACGCCCGTCTCCGCCCCGACTTCGGGAGCCGCGGTGTTGTAGCCGCTGGCATGGGCGATCATCAGGCTGGCGCCATCGCCCGCAAGCTCGCGCAAGGTGGAGTGGACATCGCCATAGCCGAGGCCCGTTGCCGGCATGAAGGTGAGGCCGTATTTCTCTGCCACGGCCTTGGCGGCGTCATAGCCCTGCTGGTTCCAACCGTAGTCGGTCGGATCCTCGGGCGTCAGGATAGCGATCTTCTTGACCTCCGCCGCCTGCGCAGTGCCGGCGGCAAAGCCGACGGCGCCGAGGGCCAGCAGGCCGAGCGCCGCCATGGACAGGGTCTTCCTTCGTGATATCGGATGCATCGAGTTTACCTCCCCATTCCAAGTTCGTTGATCAGAGTTCGTGTACGCCCGTCTCGTCAGTTCTTCCGCGTCGTCCTCAATTCTTGCTCTCCAGGGCCTTGCGCACGGCGACGAGCTTGCGGGCGCGCTCGCCCTGGAGCTCGGCGATCCGCTCGGCCGTGTAGCCGAAGATGCCGCCTTTCGTCTTGATGCCGAGCCGCCCGGCCTTGGTGTGTTCGGTCACAAAGCTGCTGACATCGCCGCGGTTGCAGAGCTCCTTGTTCAGGTAGCTGCCCACCGCCTGGTAGATGTCGAGCCCGGCCATGTCGAGAAGCGCCATGGGCCCGACAACCGAAAGCTTGTAGCCGATGCCCCAGGAGACACAGGTGTCGAGATCCTCGGCGTCGATCACGCCCTTCTCCACCAGATCGACGCATTCGCGCATCACCGCGTAGAGAACGCGATTCTCGACGAAGCCCGGCACGTCCTTCTTGATCACCACCGGCAGATGCCCGGTCTCTCTCACCCACGCCACCATCCGGCGCACCACCTCGGGGGAGGTCTTCGCGCCGGCGATGACCTCGATCATCGGGATGATGTGCGGCGGGTTGGACCAGTGCATGCCGACCACCCGCGCCGGTGCCGAAAGCCCGTCCTGGATGCTGGTGATGGGAATGCCGGAGGTGTCGGAAGCAAGCACGCAATCGGGGCCGACCACCGCCTCGACCTGGCGGAAGACATCGATCTTGAGCTCGAGCTTCTCGGGCACGGTCTCGAGCACGAGATCGGCGCCGGCGACGGTGGCGGCGAGACTCTCCATGACCGCGATCTCGCCGGCGCTGCGATCCGGCAGGCCGAGGCGGGTCAATACCCCCGCGGCGAACTCGAAACCCTTCGGCGCCTTGGCGCGCTGGCCGGCATCGGCATCGAAGGCGCTGACGGTCATGCCGGCACGCGCCAGGGTCGCCGCAATGCCGGGTCCCATGGTCCCCAGGCCGATCACCGCCGCCTTCGTCATGCTGTCTCTCCGGCTCGCCGGCATGGCTTCGTGAGCGCCACCTTCTTCCCCCTCTCTACTCCTTCCTCGCGCCTCAGCGCGTCGCCTTCTGGAAGGCGGGGCGCGCGGCGATCTTCTCCCGCCAGACCTTGAGCGCGCTCAGGCCCGCCAGATCCAGCGGGAAATCCAGGCAGCGATGGATGATGGGGCCGAGGCAGATATCGGCCAGCGAGATCTCCGCACCGGCGAGCCAGGGTCGGCCCGCACTCCCCTTCTCGAGGATATCGAGCTGGGCCTTCAGCTCCTTGGCATCGCCATCCCAGCTCACCGCGCGCTCGGCGGCAGGCTTCTTCGCCTCCCGGAAAATCCCGAGATAGGGGCCGTTCAGCGAGGCGAGCTGCCAGTCCATCCAGCGCTCGACATGGCTGCGCGCGGCGGGATCGGCGGGGTAGAATTTGCCGCCGGCCTTGGCCGCAAGGTAGCGCAGGATCGTGTTCGATTCCCAGACGACCGTATCGCCGTCGACCAGGGTCGGGACCTTGCCGTTGGGATTCATGGCGAGATAGGCCGCATCGCCGGTGTTGTTGAACTGGCGGCCGTAATCCTCGCGCTTATAGGGGGTGCCCAACTCTTCGAGGAGCCAGACCACCTTCTGCACATTGCCGGACGTGCCGCGGCCCAGAACTCTCAGCATCTCTTCCTCTCCCTGTCCTCAGATCGTCAATCGCCGCCCTCAAGCCTTGGGCTTGTAGGCGATCGCGTCCATCTCGATCTTGCACTCGATCACGGCGCGGGCCTCGACCGTGGTCCGCGAGACCTTTCCCTCCGGAAAGTATTCGGCGAAGACCCGGTTGTAGCGGCCGAAATTTCGGGCATCCTCGAGATAGACCGTCACCTTGACCACATCCGAGAGATCGGCCCCGTCGAGGGCCAGGATGCGCCGGATGGATTCGATGGTCCAGCGCGTCTCCTCCTCGATATTGCCGACGCACATATTGCCCTTCTCGTCCTTGGCCACCTGGCCGGAGACGAAGATGAAGTCCCCCGCCCTCACCGCCGGATGGAAGGGCAGATTCGGGTTCTTCTGGCCGATCGCATGGATGTTCTTGCTCACCGTTCCTCCCTCAGTCTTTCCGTCGTCATATATTTTGCCGTCACCCCGGCGAAAGGCGGGATCGATGTCTCCATCATCACAGCACCGAGGTCTCGATGATGTCGACGCCGCGCTGGCGGTCGATCAGGTAGCAGAGCCCGCGCTCATCGATGGTGACGTCGTTGGAGGAGGAGAGCTGAAAACCCTGCGGGGGGTCCGGCTCGTAGAAGGCGATCTCGCGCGGCTGGAACGGATCGGCGATGTCGAGAATCCGCAAGCCCTGCGCGAACCAGGCGAAGGGAATGACGGTGCCCTTGAAGCGCTCTGAGGGCTGGTGGCAGCCCATCATCGGCGGCTGGGGCGCGCCGTCCTTGTCCAGCCCGTCGACCTGAAAGGTGGATATGGGGATCGGGCAATGCTCCTCGGTGATGTCGTAGATCCAGGTGAAGGCGGGAGCGGCGGGCCAGAGCTTGGCCACATCCTCATCCGCCACCACCATGATCTCGCGGCCCTTGAGCGGCTTCGGCATCGGCAGGCAGGTATGGGTGGGATGGGGAAAGGCCGGCGAGGTATTGCCGCCCGAGATCAGCTTCGGCTTCGACATGTCCTCGATGTCGAGAATGTAGAAGCCGTGATGCCAATAGCTGACATAGAGCCGGTCGCCCATGCGCATGGGGTGATGGCAGCGCGGCGGCGTCCAATTGTCCCAGGGATAGGGCTCGCCCCCCGCCTTCCATTGCCCTGGGATCCACCAGCGTCCGACCTCCTCCGGCTTGGCCGGGTCCTTGAGATCCAGGATCATGGCGATATTGCCGACATAGCCCTCGACCGTCGGCGATATATAGGCATAGCGGCCGTCGAAATCGTAGCGGTGCACGCCCTTGCCGTGGGTGCGCCACTTGCTGATGAGCTTCGGCTCGAAAGGCTTGGAGACGTCGTAGATGCCAAGCCCACCGCCGAAGGACTGGTCGCCGTCCTGGCCCTGGCGCTCATGGTTCACAACCATGATGTCGTTGGCGACCCGCACCTTGTGGGAGTGCCAGCCAGGCGGCATTTCGATGCGGGCGAGCGGCTTGGGATGGCGCGGATCGGCGACATCGACGATGGTCGTCCCCGTCGGCTGGCGCATATGCCCGATGTAGAGGATTGTCCCCTCCACCCAGACCTGGCCGCCGCCGGGGCAATCGAAATTCGCCAGCAACTTGGTGTTCTTCGAGCGAGCCATCGCGCCTGATCCGTCCGCCTCCTGCTTCCGGGAACGCCGGGCTCAGGAGAGCCGGACGGTCTCGCCGGTCTTGGTCTTGCCGTGCTTCTGATAGAGGGCGAGCGCCTTCAGGGTCGGCTCGTCGCTGGCGACGAACAGGATCGCCGGCTCCTTCTCAGACAGGTTGACATGGTGGCACCAGCTGCCGCCGGGCACGACGAAGGTGTCGAAGGGCTCCCAGTCGATGCGCTTCTCGCCCACAATCGAATAGCCGCGGCCCTCGAAGGGCGAGACCGTCAGGCTGGCATTCTGCTTCAGCGGCAGCGTGCTTTCGCCCGGCCGCAGCATCTGCATGAAAAAGGTGATGGTCTTGTAGACCGGCTTGCCGGTGGTGGGATCGACGTATTCGATCATCAGCGCTTCATGGGGGTCGCCCTCCCAGTCGCGGAATCTCTCCAACGCTTCGCGGATCATGTCGTAGCGGTAGACATACATTGGCGAGGCGGCGCCGGTGCCGCGGTTATGGGAGAGGAAGCGCGGCAACAGCCCGCCGCTGCCATAGCTGCGCTGGGAATAGTCGGAAGGGAAGCGCTCGGACTGCATGATCCGGCGGACCTTCTTGCCTTCCTCCTCTTCGGTATAGTCGTGCTCGAAATACATGGCGTTCAAATTCTCGACCAGCGGGAGATCGAGGACGCTGAGGTTGATCGCTTCCTCATCGCCATGGTTGCCGTGATTGTGCCAGGTATCGTGGGGCGTCAGCACCATGTCGCCAGGGCCGAAGGTGATGTTCTCGCCCTCGACCCCGGTGAAGTTCATCTTTCCGGTGAGACCGAGGCGCACCGCATTGGGCGAATGGCGATGCGGCGGCATGATCTCCCGCGGGTCGTTCAGGCGATAGGCGACATAGAGCGTCGAGGCGGTCGCCCGCTGTGGGGCGAGGCCGGGATTGACCAGGACGAGGGAGCGGCGCTCCGAGGTCTCCGTCGTGATGAGCTCCGCCGAACGGTAAAGGAGCGGCTCGATCTGGGCCTTGTATTTCCAGATGAAGGGGACGGCCCGGCGGCCCTGCATCACCTGGCGGTCATGGTCATTGGCAACACTGCGGTCAACGACCCAATAGGGCGCCATATTGTGGCGATAGACATCGGCATGGAGCTCGTCCAGCGCGGCCTGGAGGTTGTGGCCTTCAGCCTGTTTTCCGTCGACGCTCATGCCTCACCCTCGACTGCCCGCATGGACGATGCGGGACCAATATGGCGATTGGTTCGGATTTTCGGTCTTGCCTCGCCAGGATCGTAACCATTTCCCTTCCACAGCGTCAATCCATCCTGGCTCGGTCGTTTCTCGATCGCGCGGCGATTGGTGCGCCGATTGTTGGCCTCCCCCCTTCATGCTATTTCTTTGGTCGCATATTGGTTGCGAAGTCGCCGGTTTGGCCCAATGCATGATCTCCGCAGGCCCCGGGACCATCGGTCCCCGAGCGGCGGAGTCCGGACCATGGAAGCGCAGGTATCCGCGAGATGGAGCGAAGCGATCAAACCCTGAGCCGGCTGCGGCAACTCATCGAGAGCCGTGACTATGACGAGGGCGGGCGCATGCCCCCCGAGCGCTCGCTCGCCAGCGAGCTCGGCGTCGGGCGCCGGTCGCTGCGCCGGGCTCTCGAGGTGCTGGAGCAGGAGGGGCGGATCTCGCGCCATCAAGGCCGCGGCACCTTTGTGAATACCGTCGGCGTGAATACAGGCGGCCATCACGGCCTGGGGCAGGCCGGCACGCCGCTGGGCGAGCGCGAAGCGGGCCTCTCGGCCCTGCTGGCGCGGGCTGCAATCCCCGCGGCGGCGAATCCGGCCCTCGAATATATCCTCGATCACACCAATCCGCTGGAGGTGATCGAAGTGCGCCTCTCCATCGAGCCGGTCATGGCGCGGCTTGCGGCCTTCCGCGCTTCCCACGCCGAGATCAAGCTGCTGCAGGCGCTCGCCGGCGAGACCCGCTCGGCCGGCGATCCCGCGAGCTACGAGAAGGCCGATGCCGGCTTCCACCGCGCCATCGCCGAGGCGGCGCGCAATGCTTTGTTCCTGGCGATCTTCGATACGCTCCATGCCAGCCAGCGCGACAGCGGCTGGCGCCGGCTGGGCGAGAACGCCCATTGCTACAAGCGCCAATCGGTCTATGCCGGCTTCCACGAGGAGATCTCCGCCGCGATCGCCGAGCGCAAAGGCGACCGAGCGCAGGAGCTGATGCAGCAGCATCTCTCGGACGTCCAGCGCTACATCTACCAGCACGCCTTCCCGGGCGTCGGCACGGCCCAATAGGCAGCAGGCAGAGCGCCCCTCTCGCTTGCCCGCCTCGAACCTTCCATGTTAGGCATTGACCCGTCACGGAGCGGATTGGTTCGCCTGTCGGCAGGAGCGGAACCAATTAGGTTCCGCATCCGGCGGGAGGGCGGCCATGGCGGGCAGCGCAGCCTATGACTACATCATCGTCGGCGCGGGCTCGGCCGGCTGCGTGCTCGCCAATCGCCTCTCGGCGGAGAAGGACGTCTCCGTCCTGATCCTCGAGGCGGGGGGGTGGGATCGCGATCCCTGGATCCATATCCCGCTCGGCTGGGGCAAGATCCTCCAGAAACGCCTGCATGACTGGGATTATTTCTGCGAGCCGGAGCCAAACGTCGACGGGCGGCGCGTGGAATGCGCCCGCGGCAAGGTGGTGGGCGGCTGCTCCTCCACCAATGCCATGGCCTATGTCCGGGGCAACAAGGGCGATTACGACCGGTGGGCGGCAAGCGGCCTTCCCGCCTGGTCCTTCGAAGCGGTGCTGCCCTATTTCAAGAAGCAAGAAAGCTGGGAGGGCGGCGCCGATTCCTATCGCGGCGGCGATGGGCCTCTCGGCACCCAGACCTGCCGCTACAAGGATCCGCTGCTGGACGCCTTTGCCGAGGCGGGCAAGAGCGCGGGCCATGGCTGGACCGAGGACTATAACGGCGCCCGGCAGGAGGGCTTCGGCCGGTTGCAGATGACGATCCGCCGGGGCCGGCGCTGCAGCGCCGCCACCGCCTATCTCCGCCCGGCGCTGAAGCGCTCCAATCTGAAGATCGAGGTCAAGGCGCTGGTCATCCGCCTCCTGATCGAGAACGGGCGCGCGGCGGGCATCGAATACCTCCGCGATGGCAACCGGCAGGTGGCGCGGGCGCGCCGCGAGGTGATCCTCTCCGGCGGCGTCATCAACACACCCCAGATCCTCATGCTCTCGGGCATCGGCGATCCGGCGGAGCTGAAGCGTCTGGGCATTCCGGTCGAGATCGCGCTGGCCGGTGTCGGACAGAATTTGCAGGACCACGTCTCGGTCATCCTGATGTATCACCGCAAGGAACCGGGGCCCTTCCTTCCCATGATGCGCTATGACCGCATCGCGCGGGAGCTGTGCAAGGCCCATCTCCTGGGCACGGGCTTCGCCGCGGATATTCCTGGCGGCATCACTGCCTTCCTGAAGAGCCGCGCCGATCTCGCTTTGCCGGATATCCAGTTCCTGCTGACCGCCGCCCCGCTGGGCGCCTGGCCCTATCTCGAGCCCTTCAAGAAACCCTTCAAGGACGGCTTCGCCTGCCGCATCGTGATGCTGCATCCCGAGAGCCGCGGCCGGGTCACGCTCCAGTCCCGGGACCCGACCGCCCATCCGCGCATCCTGCAGCGCTTCCTGGCGACCGACGCCGATTGGAAGGCGCTGCGTGCCGGCGTGCGCCTCGCGCGCGAGGTCGCAGCACAACCCACGATGCGGCCCTATATCGAGCGCGAGTTCCTACCGGGAAGCGAGAAGACCGCCGAGAGCGACATCGACGCCCATATCCGCAAGACCTCCATCACCGTCCACCATCCCCTCGGCACCTGCCGGATGGGGCCGGCGACGGACGAGACGGCCGTGGTCGACCCCGAGCTGCGCCTCAAGGGCCTTGCCGGATGCCGCATTGTCGATGCCTCGGTCATGCCGGATATGGTGACGGGCAATATCAACGCCGCGGTGGTGATGATCGCCGAGCGGGCAGCGGAGCTGATCCGGGCCGCCTGATTCCCCTCGGGTGTCTAGCCCTCCGGCAGAGTGAACACGACGCAGGGCGCGGCTATGCCGCGCAGCTCATGCTCGCCGAGCGGGAGCAGTTTCGCATGGGTTTCCGCCGCAACGGCGCCGGAGATGAGCACGCTGCGGCCGAGCGGCCGGCAGAGCCCCTCCAGTCGGACGACCAGATTGACGGCGGGGCCGATGGCGGTGAAGTCGAGCCGGTCGGCGGTGCCGATATTGCCCCACAGCATCTCGCCCAAATGGAGCGCGAGGCCGAAGGGCAGAGGCACCAGATCCCGCTTGGCGCGGACCTGGTCGAGATGGGCCATGCCGGCCCGGGCCGCGCCGACCGCGTTGAGCGCTGCATCGCAGGCGGCAGAAGCGGGACGCTCGCCGATCGGGAAGATCGCCAGCACGCCATCGCCGATGAACTTCAGGACCTCGCCGCCGAAGGCATGGACGGCGCCGGCGACGCGGTCGAACCAGGCATCGAGCGCGGCGACCACGGCCTCGGGCGCCATGGCCTCGGAGAGCTGGGTGAAACCGCGCAGATCGCCATAGAGCAGGACAGCGCGGATCGTCTCCCCCGTCTCGCGCCGCAGCCGCCCCGCCAGGACCTGGGCCGCGCTGCGCCGCCCGAGATAGGCCTCGAGCAAGGCGGCGAGAGTGGAGCGCATGGCAAGTGCTGCGAGCGGTGCCACGGCAAAGCGCGCGGCCTCATACAGCAGCATCGATTCGGCCTCGGTGAGCGGATGCAAGCCCGCCCAGCCCAGGACCGGGCCTTCGGGGGAGGGGCCGGGCGCGATCTCATGCACCACGCCCGTGCCCAGGCCGGTGAGCCAGTCGCGGCCGGTATTGCTTTGCATCGGGCCGAGTGGGGCGAGAGCGCCGAAGCCGAGCGCCTCAATCACGGCGCCGGTCTCGGCCCGCCACAGCCAGGTCCGCCGCGCGATGATCGGATGGGGAGCCGCCAGCGTCAGGGCACCGCCGGCGAGCGGCAGGCCATCAGCAATCAGCCGCCCGCCCAACGCCGCCAGGAACTGGTCGGCGCCGGGCGTGGCGCCGGCCGCGTCCACGAGCCAGGCGAGGGTCGACGGCAGTTGCATAGTGGGATCATGCGGTGGTGGCGGGCGGCTGTCACCGCCATAGGGTTGCGAAACTGGATTCGTGCATCACATGTTTTCTCAGCGCCGCCGCGAGCACAACCGAGCTGCGGGCTCTTGGTCAAGGAGGTTTTCAATGGATGAACCGCTCGTGGTCCGGCGTGAGGTCCAGATCGCTGCACCGCCCGCGACCGTCTTCGCCTTCCTCACCGATCCGGAGAAGCTCCTGCGCTGGCTGGGCACCGATGCGAAGATGGAGCCCCAGCCAGGCGGGATTTATCTGGTCAATGTCGGCGGCAAGAACATCGCCCGTGGCAAATTCACTGAAGTGATCCCGGTCCACCGCCTCGCCTACAGCTTCGGCTGGGAGGGTCGCGAGAGCATGCCGCCGGGCTCGGGGTTGATCGAGATCGATCTCGAGGACCAGGCGGGCGGGACGCTGCTGCGCATGACCCATAGCGGCCTGCCCAATGCCGAGGAGACCGCCAGTCACGGCCGCGGCTGGGCCCATTATCTGGAAAGGCTGGCGGTGGCGGCCGGCGGCGGCGATCCGGGCCCCGATACAAGAAAGCCGAAATGAGGCTGGCCTCCTGACCCCGGCCTAGGCGTCCTTCTTCGGGCGGCGGTTCATGTCGATCCGCCGCCCGACCTCCGGTGGCAGAGGAAGGCCGGCATGGGCCGCCATGACGGCCCGCATATTCGCCTCCAGCGCCGCGGGCATGCGGCCGACCCGGCGCTTGCCGATGTCGACATAGAGGATTAGCCATTCGTTCGTCGCCGCGAGATAGCCTTTCTCGCGATGGTACATGCATTGGATCCAGTGCATGCGCTTGACGTCGTAGGCGATGAGCCGGGTGGTGATGCTGAGCGGATCCCCCAGCAGCAGCTCGCGCTGGTAGGTAATGTGCATCTCGGCGGCGAAGGTTGTGCCGCGCTCCTCCTCCATACGCGCCATGGTCAGGCCGACCCGCTCATAGGCCTCGTCGAAGGCCTGGTCGAAGGCCTGCAGGTAGCGGGCCACGTTCATATGCCCGTTGAGGTCGATCCATTCGGCCAGGACGGAAAACCTGTCGCAGACAAAGGGCGCTGGGAAGGGGCTGTTCGGCATGTCGGGC
>DATBBO010000069.1:0-2238 GCA_036270995.1 Dongiaceae bacterium
CGGCGATGGGCTGGGTCTGGGCAGTCTCGGCCGCCATCACGATCAGGGTCACCGTTTATTGAGAGGCGGGTGCGGCGGCCGGCGACACGGGTGGACCCGTGCGCCGGCCGGAGCCAGGATAGGCGAAGCTAGCTCTTGTAGCACCCCTGGTTCATCATCTTGACCGCGTCTTCGACGCTGAGCAGCCCGCCCGGGAACGCCTTGTTCATGACCTGGACGAAGCTGTCCTTGCACTGGCCGGTCAGGATATCGATCGGCATGCCGGTGAAGTATTTGGCGCCCTTCTGGCGCGCCATCAGCTCGGTGAAATAGGCCGCATAGGGACCGCTGAACTGGATGTCGCCGGTCTTGACCGCGGTCTGCAGATAGACCGTCTCGATCCAGCGCTTGCCCATCTCCGGCGTCGCCAGCTCGTTCAGATAGCCGGCCGCAAGGTCCTGATGCTTGCTCGCCGAATTGATGGCGAAGCTGGCGCCCACCGCCACGGTCTTGCATTCGTTGCAGGCGGCCTGGTCCATGGCGGGGAATTGCATGACGCCCAGCGGGAAGTCCGGCGACTGGCCGCCCTGATCCACCGGCACGAAGGCGCGGCCCGTGTAGAAGCTTCCCATCGGGAACATGAGCGAGCCGGGCTTCTGGTAGAAGTAGTGGTGCGACTCGCCGAGCTTCAGCGTCATGAAGTTCTTCGGATAGGCCCCGGCATCGACCAGCTGCTTGACCCAGGTGAAGACCGCCACGACCCGCGGATCGTCGAAGGAGAGCTGGCCGTGGAGCAGCTTGCCGTAATCGTCGAGGCCGAGCTTGCGCAGCAGCGCCTCGCCGAGGATATAGGCGCCGGGATAGGGCCGGTCGCCTACGCCCTGAGCGATCGGGACCATGTCGGATGCGCGCGCCTTCTTCACCAGATCGAGGAACTGTCCCTGGTCGAGCTGGTAGCTCGCCGGCAGGCTGACCCCGAGCTTCGCGAGCCAGTCGCGGTTGTAATAGAGCTCGTCGGTATAGGCTTCCTCGGGCAGCGCCCAGGTCTTCCCGTCATGGGTCCAGACCTGCCGCGCCCAGTCGTAGATGTTGCTCCAGTTCACCAGGCTGTCGAGCGGGATGATGTAGCCGTTGGTGATGTATTCGGTCTGGTCCGGCTCGAGATAGAACACGTCCGGTCCCTGGCCCGCGGGCAGCGCCGTCTTGAGCGCCGTATAGAGCCCGTCCTTCTCGTACCAGGTGATCTTCACATGCACGCCCGGATGCTTCGCTTCGAAATTGCGGGCGGCCTGCTCGCGGAGCGCGACCTTTGCCGGCTCGTCCGCCTCGTGGCTCCAGACCGTCAGCGTGATGTCCTCGGCCTTCGCGGCCGATCCGATTCCCACCGCCAGCGCCAGCGCGGCACAGGCGAACAAACCCTTCATCGCTCGATTCATGACGTTCTGCTCTCCCCTCTGGCGCGCCGGGCCTCCGGCGCCGCTCGGGGTCACGTTAGGTGCCAGCCTCGATTGGAACAAATTGAAATATCGATGTCCGGTCGATAGGATTTTTCAATCGATGCGCGCGACGCTCAATCAGCTCGAGGCCTTCTACTGGATCGCCCGCCTGGGCGGCTTTCACGCCGCCGCCGCGCGCCTCAACCTGACCCAGCCCACCATCAGCCTGCGCATCCGCGGGCTCGAGGAGGTGCTTGGCCTCAAGCTCTTCGAGCGGGCCGGCCGCCTCGCCCGGCTGACGCCGGAGGGCCGCCAGCTGCTGCCCCAGGCCGAGCGGATCGTCGGCCTCTCGGAGGAGCTGCATCTGAAGCGGGCGTTCGACGATCCGCTGCGCGGGCGTCTGAGACTGGGGGCGCCCGACAGCTTCGGCCTCACCAGCATGCCCGGGCTTCTTGCCGCGCTGCGCAAGCAATATCCCGAGCTCAGCGTCGCGCTCACCATCGACAACTCCACCGTGCTCAGCCAGAAGCTGAACGATCGCGAGATCGACATCGCGATCCTGGCGGATCCGGAGGTGGCGGCCCATATCGGGAAGGAGCCGCTGGGCACCATCGAATGCGCCTGGGTCGCGAGCACGCGCCTCGGCCTGCCCGAGCGTGCGGTCCGGCCGAGCGACCTGCTGCGCCACGAGATCTTCACCAACCCCGAGCCTTCCAACTTGATGACGCTGCTCAGGGACTGGTTCGCCTCCGCGGGGCTGGAGGCGGCCCGGCTTAGCACCTGCAACAGCCTCTCGGTGATCCTGCGATTGACCATGGCCGGG
>DATBBO010000070.1:0-2462 GCA_036270995.1 Dongiaceae bacterium
CGGCCTCGGTCAGCCAATGGAGCTGGTGGAGGGCTGCGTTCAGGACGAAGTCATTCTCTCCGAGGCGGAAGACCGTGCCTTCCTCGATCATGCGCCCGTCATCGTCGCACCAGGCGGTATAGGCGACCTGCATCGGCCTGACCTTGGTCATGTCGCGGGTGACCAGAAAATCGACGAAGCCCGCCGCGTCGCGGCCGCGGATCGCGTATTTGATCAGCGGCGAGACGTCGTAGACCGAGGCGCCGTTGCGGATGGCGAAATACTCGGACTGATCTGAGTCGAAGAAGGCCGGGGACTGGTAGCCCATCCAGCGGACCCAGCCTTGCCCATGCATCAGCCGCTCGATGGGCTCATGGAAGGGGGTCTTGCGCAGGAACGGCGTCAGATGCTGGACATGGGTCATGCAGCGATCCTCCGACCCTTCCTCAGCTGCTTCAGGATCTCGCGCGCCGCATTGGCCCCGGGCAGGCCCGAGACATGTCCGCCGGGATGGGCACCGGCTCCGCAGAGCCAAAGGCCCGGCAGAGGCATGCGATACTGCTGATAGCGCGGTGCCGGACGCAGGAAGAACATCTGGTCCAGAGTCACCTCGCCGTGATGCCACTGGCCGCCGGTAAGCCCGTACCGGGCTTCGAGATCCTGGGGTGTCAGAGCCTCGGCGGCGATGATGCGCTGCGGGAGATCGCGGGCGACCTGCGAGAGCAGCGCGAGGCTTCGCTCCAGAATCTGGGATCGGGCCGCATCGTTCGTCGTCTCGCGCAGGCGATAGGGCGCATATTGGGTGAGGATCGATGCTACATGCTTGCCCGGCGGGGCGAGCGAGGGATCGGTCAGCGTCGGGATGACGATCTCCAGTGCCGGACGCTCCGAGACCCTGCCATATTTTGCCGCGTCGAAAGCGTGCTCCACATGGTCGATGGCCGGCGCCACCACCATGCGGCCGGCGATGCCGGACCAGGATTCCGGCAAGCCGTCGAGGGCGAGATTCAGCTTGGCGACGCAGCCGTTCATCCGGAGATGGCGGATGCGCTGGGCAAACTGCACGTCGAGCAGGCCAGGCTCCAGGAGCCTCAGCAGCGTGCGCTGCGGATCGGCGCTGGAGGCGATGATCGGCGCGCGGATCTCCTCGCCGCTTGCCAGCACCACGCCGGCTGCCGCTTCCCTCTCCACCAGGATTCGCTCCACCCGAGCCTCGGTGCGGATCTCAGCTCCCGCCCGCCGCGCGGCTTCGGCCAGCGCCTCGGTCAGCCTCCCCATGCCGCCGGCCGGCAGATACAACCCGCCCATCCCATGTCTGCCGAAGCCGGCCAGTCGGAAGAGCAGGCTGAACACGGTGTTGGGCGAGCGCGGGCCCAGGAACAGCCCGAGCGTTGCATCGAAGGCGAGGAGACCCTTGAGTAGATCGCTCTCGAAGAAATCCTGAGCCAGATCCGCGATGTTCATGGTGAGGATCCGGGTCAGCTCCAGGAAATCCATCCGGCCCAGCAGGCGCAGCTCGAGGGCGAAGAGGCCGAGGGCGAGATTGGCGCCGAGACCGTTGGCCGAAGGCAAGGGGCTGGGCGGCGTCTTTCGCAGATATCCGCCCAGCGCCTCCGCCAGGCGGATCAGGCGCCGCATCACCGGCCCGAAGGCCCTGCCATCCGCCGGCGAGAGCCGGGCGATGGAGGCCTCGGTCTCCGCCGCATCGCTGGTGAAATCGATCCGGGCACCCTCGGGTGCCAGCGCCGTGGTACCGATGCGCGGTCCGAGCGCCCGGAGCTTCAGGCCTAGATCGGCGGCAATCCGCGGATGGAAAGCATGGAGCAGATGGGCGACGCCGGAGGTCCTGAAGCCCGGTGCGAACTCGCGGGTGACGGCTGCCCCGCCGGGCCGATCGGCCGCCTCCAGCACGATCACCTTGAGCCCCGCTTTGGCCAGATAGGCTGCGGTCACAAGGCCGTTATGCCCGGCGCCGATGACGATGGCATCGGCGGCGCGCATCGCGAGCCTGCCGGATTCCCCGGGGGCGCTGACTTGGGGGGCGCTCATTTGACCACCCGATGCTTGAAGTCCTTCAGGATCTCGCCCGCCGCATTGGCACCCGGCGCGCCCATCACCCCACCGCCGGGATGGGTCCCGGAGCCGCACATGTAGAAACCCTCGAAGGGTCCGCGGTACTGGCCATAGCCGGGGAAGGGACGGTTGAAGAGAAGCTGGTCCAGGGTCAGCTCGCCCTGGAAGATGTTTCCCTCCGTCAGCCCGACCTCGTTCTCGATGTCCCAGGGCGTGCGGGTCTGGACATGGAGGATGAGCTTGCGGAAGCCCGGCGCGTTCTCCTCGATGGTGTCCAGCACATCCTTCTCGAAGGCGGCCTTGCTCTCGGCGCTCCAGGGGCCCTCGGCCAGCCCGTAGGGCGTGTACTGGACGAAGACCGACATGAAATGCTTGCCGGGCGGGGCCATGGTCGGATCGACCGTGGTGGG
>DATBBO010000071.1:0-3549 GCA_036270995.1 Dongiaceae bacterium
CCTGCAAGCTCTTGCCGAGCCCGGCACGGTTGTCGTCGATGGCGCCCAGATCGCGGCACTCGAACAGGTCCCCGAGCAGCCGCCGTGTTTGCGGCCCGATGACAACCGTGCCGGGCTCGGCAAGAGCTTGCAGGCGAGCGGCGAGGTTCGGCGTCTCGCCCACGACCCCGCGCTCCTGTCCATCGCCGGAGCTGATCAGATCGCCGACAACGACCTGCCCGGTGTCAACGCCGATACGAACCCGCAACGGCTCGGGCGCTTGGAGCCGTCCCACGGCGTCGACGAGAGCGAGACCGGCCTGTGCCGCCTGCTCGGCATCATCCTCGTGCGCCTGCGGGTAGCCGAAATACACAAGCACCCCATCGCCCATGTACTTCGCGACGAAGCTGTCGAAGCGGGCGACGGTCTCGGCGACGCAGCGATGATACATGCCGATGATCTCGCGCAGGTCCTCGGGATCCATATGCGACGCGAGCGCCGTCGAGCCGACCAGATCGCAGAACAGCACGGTGAGCTGCCGACGTTCGGCAACGTCATGCGGCTTCGCCTCAGCCGGCGTGGGTTGCGGTGCTGGCGGAGCCGTACCGGCAAGTTCCGCTATCGCGGCCAGCAATTTCCGCCGATGCCCGAGCAAGACGCCGATGTCCTTGAGATCTTGATCGGTCAGATGGCGGAGTACCGAGACATCGATTCCGTTCTCGGCAAAACGCTCCGTGTACTCGAACATGCCGAGTGCTTTGAGCCACTCCCCGATCTCCGGCATCACCACCCTTCCGACGGACTCGTCATACCCCCGACCGACCTTCCGGGCTCCAATATTATATTACCCCGTGACCAACCCAGGTAGCTCGTCCTTGGCGTCGCCGCCGACGCGACCCACCAGGGCCGCTTCCAGGCCGCCTAGCCTTAGCCCCCCTCCCTCTCCCTTTTCAAAGCACGGGAGTGGGACAAGAATCGGAGCACCCATGTCTGATCCAATCCTCTTCGGCGCCGCCTATAGCGTCTATGTGCGGATCGCGCGCCTCGCGCTGGTCGAGAAGGGCGTGGCCTACCGGCTAGTGGAGGTGGACATCTTCGCCAAGGCCGGGCCGCCGGCGGATTACCTGGCGCGCCATCCTTTCGGGCGCATCCCCGCCTTCGAGCATGACGGCTTCCGCCTCTATGAGAGCGGCGCCATCACGCGCTATGTGGACGAGGCTTTCCCCGGCCCCGCCCTCCAGCCCGCCGCGCCCAAGGACCGCGCCCGGGTCAACCAGGCGATCAGCATCCTCGACAGCTACACCTATCGTCCGCTCGTCTGGGACATTTTCGTCGAGCGCGTGCGCGCCCCGCAGAACGGGCGGGCGCCGGACGAGGCGAAGATCGCCGCTGCCTTGCCCCGAGCAGAGACCTGCCTGGCGGCGCTCGAAGCCTTGATGGCGGAAGGGCCCTGGCTCGCAGGATCGGCCCTCAGTCTTGCCGACCTGCATGCCGCGCCGATCTTCGCCTATGCCGTGCTGGCGCCGGAGGGCCGCGATCTTCTGGCACGCCATGCGGCGCTCCAGCGATGGTGGGAGAGGATGGCCCAGCGCCCGAGCATGGCGGCCACGCGCTCGCCGCTGGAGCCGCTCGCCTAGGCTAGTAGGCGCGCTTGCTGATGAAGCCCACAAACAGGGTGAGTGTCAGGATCCGGAGATCGAACCAGAGCGACCAGTTGTCGATGTAGCTGAGATCGTATTGGACGCGGGCCCGCATCTGCTCGACGGTCTGGGTCTCGCCACGCAGCCCGTTCACCTGCGCCCAGCCGGTCATCCCCGGCTTCATCCGGTGGCGGCCCAGATATTCGTCGATCATCGCAGCGTATTTGTAATTGTGGTCGACCGCATGGGGCCGGGGCCCCACCAGCGACATCTCGCCCTTCAGCACGTTCAAGAGCTGCGGCAGCTCATCGAGGCTGGTGCGCCGGAGCACCCGGCCCACCCGCGTCACGCGCGGATCGTTGCGGGTCGCCTGGGGCACGCCCACCTCCAGCGGCCGGTCCACATACATGGTCCGGAATTTCATCACATTGATCGGGTTGTTGTTGAAACCGAAGCGCGTCTGGCGGAACAGCACGGGCCCGCGGCTGTCGAGCTTGATGGCGATCGCGATCAGCAGGCAGGGGACGAGGAAGATGAGGCAGATAATCGGGGTCAGCACCCGGTCCTCGAGATTCTTCAGCACCAGATCCCAGCCCGAGAGCGGGCGCTCGAAGACGTCGAGGAAGGCCACGCCCGCCGCCGAGGTCATGCCCCTGAGCGGCAGATAGAGGGTGAAGACATCGGGGCAGATCCGCACATTGATGGAGAGGGCAGCCAGCGATTTCATGATCTCGCGGATGCGCTTCTCCTGGCTCCAGGGCATGGCGACCACCACCTCCTCGACGTCGCCGCGCTGGATGTCCTCCACCAGCCGCACGATGCCGCCCCGGATCCGGCCATGCTCGACGCCCTGGACCGCCTCCTCCTCCCGCTCCTCGGGGTCGTAATAGCCGACGAGGCGCAGATTGCGCTCGCCGAGCTGGCGCAATTGCCGGTCGACCTGGCGGGCGAGCTCGCCATGGCCGACGATGGCGAGCTTGAGGGCGAGGCGTCCGGATTTGAGCCAGCGGTCGATCTGCAGTGCCGCGAAGGCGCGCAGCAGAAGGAATCCCCCCAGGCTGAAGCTGAACCAGAGGGCGAGCCAGGCGCGGGAGAAGAGGTCGGCGGTGTCGGTCAGGATACTGACCACGATCAGCGTGGCGAAGACGGCGACCCAGGCGGCCACCACCTTGGCCACCTCCACCGCCTGGCGGCGCAGGCTGGAAAGGCTGTAGACCCGAGCGAAATGCATGTAGTTGGCCGTCAGCACCATGCCCAGCACCGTGGCGGACATGTAAGTCCCCGGCAGCTCGAGATTGCCGGCGCGCAGCGCATAGGCGATGAGGGCGGAGAGCGCCACCGACAGCACGTCGCCGGCTCTCAGGAGACCCGAGAGTACGGTTTCCGAATCCTTGCTGAAGCCGGCGGCGGGCCGCATCATCATGGCGCCGATTTATAATCCCGGTGCCGATGGCAGGCCATGGTCTTCCTGACGCGCCCATCTTCGCCAAACCTGCAGCATGGCCTAGGCAACTCCTCGCCTTCTGCCCTGTTTTCCCTAATGGTCTTTTTGCCCCGTTTTCCCTAATGCCTGGTGGCCGGGTTTTGCCTCCGTTCGACCAAAACTTGCCCGGACCGCCCAGCGTGGACCTTTCTAGCGTTCCGGGCTAGGGTCGCCCGCTTTGCCGACCGAAGGAGAGGATGTCCAGGCCATGATGCTGCGCAAACGCGTGCTGGTGACGGGAGGGGCCGGCTTCCTGGGCTCGCATCTCTGCGAGCGGCTTCTCGCCCTCGGCCATGACGTGCTCTGCATCGACAACTTCTACACCGGCCGCCGGCGCAACGTTCAGCATCTGCTGGACAACCCCGGCTTCGAGCTGATGCGCCACGACGTGACCTTTCCGCTCTTCGTCGAGGTCGACGAGATCTACAACCTCGCCTGCCCGGCGAG
>DATBBO010000072.1:0-2959 GCA_036270995.1 Dongiaceae bacterium
CCTGCTGAAGCCGTGCCAGGCACGAAAGATGGCGGCCCTATGAGATCGGCACGAAGACGGGCGACGACGTGCCAGACATCCTCGATCCGGCCCCGCCCGCACGGGATGAGGGGCCGGCCGGGCCAGAGTTGCCCCTCTCAGGATGCCGGTCGGCTGCTATCATCCACGCCGTTCCAGTATTCATCTGGGAATGTCGGTTATGTGCTGGCTTTGGCCGCCGCCGGGAGCGGCCGGCTCATATAGGTCTGCGGGACCGGGAGCCTCTCATGCCGTGGAAGAAGCAGACCGGGAGTAGTGGCCGGGGATCCTGGGGCGGCGGCCGGCCGCCCGATCTCGAGAGCATCCTGCGCCGAAGCCGGGTGCAGGTGAGGCGCATGCTGCCGGGTGGCTTCGGCAGCGGGCGTAGCCTCGCCTTCATCGCCCTCATCGGCATCGCACTGTGGCTAGCCACAGGCTTCTATCGCGTGCAGCCCGACGAGCAGGGAATCGCGCTCGTGCTGGGCAAGGTGTGGAAGCTTGCCAAGCCGGGCCTCAACTACAACCTGCCGGCACCGATCGGCGAGGTCTTCACCCCTAAGGTGACCCGCGTGAACCGCGTTGAGATCGGCTTCCGGTCGCCTCACGGCTAGTGTGAGAATGGCCACATCTTTCGACATCTGCCGAGCAGATCCAGTGACATCACCTGCCAGTTGTGCTTGATCGAACCTCGTTCAATGGCTCCTCTTGCCACATGTGCAACGAATGAACCAAGCGAGCATGGATCCGGCTCTGGTTCCTTTGCGAACGTTCTTCCACCGGCCGGCCACGTAGCACTTTGACCCGAACCCGCCTTCGGTAGTGGGCTAGACCAATTCCTCTCTAGGCGCTCCGCCGGTAGCGCCCGGGATTGACCGCGTCGATCTGCTCAGGCATGAGGAAGCGCTCGGCATAGTCCTTGTAGACCCCGGCCGAGAGGAACAGATCGAAGATGTCCGGATCGATATGGGCCTCGTCGCGCATGCGGGCCATGATGGCGAGGGATTCCGAGAGAGTCTTGGCCTTCTTGTATGGGCGGTCGGCGGCGGTCAGGGCCTCGAAGATGTCGGCGATCGCCATCATCCGGGCCGGCAGGCTCATCTGCTCTCGCCTGAGGCGCCGCGGATAGCCCGTGCCGTCCATCTTCTCGTGGTGTCCGCCGGCGATCTCGACCACTTGGCTCAGATGCCGCGGCAGCGGCAGGCGCGAGAGCATGCGGATGGTCTCGACCATATGCTCGTTGATCTTGTAGCGGTCCTCGGTCGTCAGCGTACCGCGGCCGATGCTGAGGTTGTAGATCTCGCCGCGGTCGTAGAGCT
Source organism: Dongiaceae bacterium (assembly GCA_036270995.1). GTDB lineage: Bacteria > Pseudomonadota > Alphaproteobacteria > Dongiales > Dongiaceae > DASXQK01. Next base: position 1,335 of record DATBBO010000072.1, read on the forward strand.
TCTCGGGCACCTCGACCTTGAAGCCCCAGGGGTTATCGGGGGCAATGCGATCCTGGTCCCGGCGCTCGAAGACATGCTCGGGCCGGTCGGCCAGCAACGGCTCGAGGGCAGGCAGCACTGCTGCCGGCGTTCGGGCCTTGCGTAGCTTCTCCTCCCGGGACAGGCCCAGACGGTCGTCGAGGGTGCGTGTCCACTTGCGCCCGGCTATCCGGCGCAGGCGAGCAATCCTGTCGGCCGCCATCTGCTCGCCGCCCTCGTTGCAGCCGGCGACGAAGGCGAACTCGTCGTCTAGCACCGCCCAGAAGGCCCGGAGCTCCATCAGCCGCTGTTCGCGCGGCGCCCCTTCGGCGACGGCCTTCCAGCACGCGACCTCGGCTTCCCGCTTCAGCACCTCGAAGCGCATGCGCACCTCGTGCAGGCGGTCGTAGATAGTTTCGAGCTTGGTCGCCTTGTCGACCACATATTCGGGCGTGGTGACCTTGCCGCAGTCATGCAGCCAGGCCGCGATGTGCAGCTCCTCCCATTGGACCTCGCTGAGGGCAAAATCCTTGAAGGGCCCGTCCGTCGCTGCCTCGGCCGCCCGCGCGATCATCTTGGTTAGCTCCGGCACCCGCTGGCAGTGCCCGCCGGTATAGGGGCTCTTGCGGTCAATGGCGCCGGCGACCAGCTCGATGAAGGATTCGAGCAGGCGCTTCTGCTCCAGGATCAGGCGCTGGGTCTCGATTGCCACAGCCGCCGTGCCGGAGACCGCTTCCACCAGGGTCAGGATGTCGTGCTCTTCGGTACCCTTCAGCGTTTCGGGATCCTGGGAGAGCATCAGCACGCCGACCACTTCGTCCTGGCGGTTCCTCAGCGGAACGGCGAGGGCTGCCAGAGGTTCGGGATGCTCGAACCCGGGAAACCAGCGCGCCAGATCGGCCGAGGTCATCAGATAGGTGAGCGCACCCCCCGTCGTGGCGCGAATGACTGGATGGTCCAGGTCGCGCGTCGCATCGAGGTCGGGCGGCCCCCGCTCGATGACCCGACCGTCCCAACGGGCGAGTGTGCATTTGAAGTGTCCGCCGGGCTCGGCCAAATAGACGATGCCCCCGCGGGCCGCGGCGACGCGGATCATTTCCACCAGGATGCGATCGAGAAGCCGGTCGAAACTCCGTTCGCCCGCCAATACCGCCCCGATACCAAGGAAGCGCTGGATGGTGGATTTCATGGCGCCCATGGTCCGCGCCAGCGCGTCGATTTCGGTGATGAAGGAGCGCACGGCGAGCGGATGGTCGAACTTCAGTGCCCGGATCGCCGCCGCCTCGCGCGTCAAGTCGGCGAGCGGGCGTGAAGCAAGGCGCGAAAAGGCAAGAGTAAACGCCAGGGAGATTAGCATCACGGCGAACGCGACGAGCAAGCTCTGATTACGGATCCGGTAAGCCTGGGCCAACAGCTCCGACTGCGGAGCCGCCATCGCCAGATAGAACCGCGCCCCAGGTTCGGGGAGCAGGGAGACCAGCGCCTGCCAGGTGCCCTGGGCAGTCTCCACCGGGAACAGCCGGAAGGCGGCCTGAGGTTTGGTTCCGGCGATGCTCGCCAACACGGGCCGGCCGAGCTTGTCAATCGGCGGCAATTGCGCTGCGGCC
>DATBBO010000073.1:0-3073 GCA_036270995.1 Dongiaceae bacterium
CGACGATCTTTTCGAGATCCAGATCAGCCCCGAAATCGATCTGCTGGGCGTATTGCGTGCCCTGCTGCAGGCCGCCCAGGGGATTGCCAGCGGTCTCCGAGAGGTAGTGGGCGCGGAGGTGAAAGCCTTCGTTTTCCAGCCTGGTTCTGAGCCCGCCCCAATCTCCCGTCATGTAATCCCCTTGCAGCCAGTCATTCAGCGACTGGGCCTGTGCTCCGGCGGCGAGTGAGAGCCCCGCCAGGATGGCCGCAACGCCGGAGAGGAGCTTCGAGGAAGCCGCCGCCCGACGAAGGCGGCAGGAGATCATGAAACTGCCTGGCCGTGCAGATCCGCCTCGATCTGCTCGAGGCTGCGGCCCTTGGTCTCCGGGACCAGGAACCAGGTGAAGACAAAGGCTCCAGCCGTGAGAATGGCGTAGACCAGGAAGGTGCCGGGACGGCCGAAGAGCTCGATCATGTTCAGGAAGCTGACGGTCACGATCAGGTTGAATGTCCAATTGGAGATAGCGGCCGCGCCCATGGCGCGACCCCGGAAGTAGAGCGGGAAGATCTCGGCGATCAGCAGCCAGAACACGGGGCCCAACCCGACCGCGAAGAAACCCACATAGGCCGCCAGGCTCACGGCCGTGATCCAGCCAAGGGCGGGCGAGCTGCTGCCGATGAGGAAACCGAGGGCGAGCAGGAGGAGGCAGACTCCCATGCCGGCGAGCCCGGTCAGCAGCAGGACCCGCCGCCCGGCTTTGTCGATCAGCTGAATCGCAACCAGCGTCAGCAAGACGTTCACCACGCCGACGCCTGCTGTCGCCAGAATCGCGGCGGAGGCGGAGGAAAAGCCGGCGGCCTGGAAGATCGTCGGGGCGAAATAGATCACCGTGTTGATGCCGGTCACCTGCTGAAAGATCGCGAGGCCAATGCCGACGATGAGGGGCCGGCGCACGATGGGGTTCAGCAGCTCACCCCAGCCCGGCAGTTGTCCTTCGCGGCGGAGATCGGTGCGCAGCTCGGCGAGCTCGGCCTCGATGTCGTCCGCGCCGCGCAGCCTGCGTAGCACATTGCCGGCGTCTTCGAGATGGCCGTGGCCGGCGAGCCAACGCGGCGTCTCCGGCAGCACCAGCATCCCGAGCGCCAGGATCAGGCCCGGCACCGCGCCCACGCCCAGCATCCATCGCCACAGACCACCCTCGGCGAAGAGATATCCCACGAAATAGGAGACCAGGATGCCGACGGTGATGGCGAGCTGGTTCAGCGAGACGAGCGCGCCGCGGCTCTTGGCCGGCGCCGTTTTCGCCAAATAGAGCGGCGTCAGCATCGAGGCAATGCCGATGCCGACACCCACCAGCAGGCGCCCGAGAATCAGGATCGGCAGGTTCGGGGCGAGGGCTGCCACGAGGGAGCCCAGAACGAAGATGATGCCGGTCGCGAGGATCACCGTCCGCCGGCCGAAACGGTCGGAGAGCCCGCCCGCGACAGCGGCGCCGGCGGCTGCTCCGACAAGGGCGATGCCGGCCACCAGGCCCTGCATGCCCGGCGAAAGAGCGAACTCGGTGCGAATGAAGAGAAGCGCGCCAGAGATCACGCCGGTGTCGTAACCGAACAGCAGCCCACCCAGTGCCGCGATTCCGACGATCAGATAAAAGTGCATGTTCCCCCGGCTGCCGGCATTGGCCTTCCAGCCGAGCTAAGAGCCTACCTCAACGCCACGATCGGGGCTATCCCCCACCGGCGGCCGCCCGATCCGCAAACCAGATGAGCTCGCCCACCGGGCGCAGCCGCGCGGCCGGCACCCGGCTGCCGCCGGCGCGGATCGCCGCCAGGATCTCGACCTTCTCCTTGCCGGCGACGAGGAAGGCCACGCGGCGGCTGCTCTCGATGACGGGATAGGTCATGGTGATGCGGACCTCCGGCCGGCCATGGGACACGGCGGCAACCCAATGCTTGCGCTCCTCCAGCACCGGCTCACCGGGGAGGAGCGAAGCCGTATGGCCGTCCGGTCCGAGGCCCAGCAGGGTGATGTCGAAAAGAGGTCTGGCCGGGTCGAGGGTGGTGGCGCCATAGGCCTGTTGCAGCTCGCGCTCATAGATCTCCGCCGCCTGCTCCGCCGTGCCGGCCGAGGGCGGGGGCACCGGGTGGATGTTCTCCGGCGGCACCGGCGTCTTGGAGAGCATCGCCTCGCGCGTCATGCGGTAGTTGCTTTCCGGGTGGTCGTAGGGGACGAAGCGCTCATCGCCCCAGTACCACTCGACCTTCGGCCAGGGAAAGCGCTTGCGGAAGTCGTCGGAGGCGAGAAGGCCGTAGAGCGTCTTGGGCGTCGAGCCACCGGAGAGCGAAACCCGGAAGGGCGCCTTGGTGGCAATCGCCGCCGCCGTCATCCATTCGGCGACGTGGCGCGCCAGAGCTTGGGGATCGGCCAGAACCTCGACGCGTCCCACCATCCTGTCTGCCATGGCTATGCCTCCACGCCGAGAATGAATTTCTCCATCGCCTTGGCGAAGCCTTCATCATTGTAGGAGGCTGTGCTGGCGCTGGCCTGTGCCTTCACCTGGTCCGAGGCATTGCCCATGGCGATGCTGAAGCCCGAGCGCTTGAACATCAGCACGTCATTCGGCTGGTCGCCGATGGTCGCAATCTCCGCCGGCGGAATGCTCAGCACGCGAGAGAGATAGTCCACGACGGCGCCCTTATTGGCGTCGTGATGGGTGACGTCGAGGTAATAGGGCTGGGAACGCGCCGCCGTCGCCCGATCGCCGAAGGCTTTCTGAGCATCGGCCTCGCAGCGCTGGACCCGGTCATGGTCGTCGCTGACGCCCACGATCTTGGCCGCCTGCTTGAGGGCATCGGTGAAATCCGTGACCACCTTGGCGTCGAACTTCACCGTCCAGGCCTCGCGCGCCACATGGGGTGCCCCGGCCTTGGTGATCAGCCAGTCATTGCCGCTATAGACCCAGGCATCGAGGCCGTGCTGGCGAATGAGGTCGACGGCTCGAGCCGCGACATCGGGCGGCAAGGTCTTCTGCTCGATGATCGAGAGGTCCCGTTTGACGAAGAGACCGCCGTTGAAGGCGGCGATCGGCGTC
>DATBBO010000074.1:0-5603 GCA_036270995.1 Dongiaceae bacterium
CGAGCCTCGCGGCCATGCTTCTCGCCGCCGCGCCGGCTTTCGCCCATGTCGAGCTCGAGACCGACAAGGCGCCCGCCAATTCCAGCTTCAAGCTGGTCTTCATGGTGCCGCATGGCTGCGCCGGCTCGGCCACCGTGGGCCTGCGTGTGCGCATCCCCGAAGGCGTGATCCGGGCCAAGCCGATGCCGAAATATGGCTGGACGCTCACGACCGTGGCCGAGAAGCTCGCAACGCCCGTGGACTATGAAGGCACGAAGCTCACCGAGGATGTGCGCGAGATCGACTGGACCAAAGGCAATCTGCCCGACGACTTCTATGACGAGTTCGTCATCGTCGCGAAGCTGCCGGACACGCCCGGCAAGACCATCTACTTCCCGGTGATCCAGCAATGCGCCAAGGGCGAATCCCGCTGGATCGAGATTCCCGCCCAGGGCCAGAACGCGGACGACCTGAAGCTCCCGGCCCCGTCACTGACCCTGGGGCCGAAGCAGGCCGGCGGCGACGACTGAACGCAGTCATGTGCACCATCGTCCCTTACCCCCCTCGCCCCCTGAAAGGGGGAGAGAGTTGGGGTGAGGGGGTCTGCGGGCAACGAAACCGGTCATCGCCGGCCTGCACCACGCCGCCCCCCTCACCCCGGCCCTCTCGCCCCGTTCGGGGGGCGAGGGGGAAAGGGAGCGGCTGTCGCGCGCTCATCGGAATCTGCCTTCTGCTCGCAGCACTTCTTGTCGCCCGGTCTGCTTTTGCCCATGCGGTGCTGTTGGAATCGGTGCCGGGCGACAATGCCGTGCTGTCGGCAGTGCCGGCGGAGGTCCTGCTGCGTTTCGACGAGCCGGTGACGCCGGGCCGAGTCGAGGTGCTGAATTCCCGGGGCGAATCCGTCACCGCCGACGAAAGGCCGGTTTCAAAGGACAACGAGGTCCACCTCGCCTTGCCGAAGGCGCTCTCCCAGGGCACCTACCTCCTGACCTACCGAGTCACCTCTCTCGATTCCCACCCCGTCGGCGGCACCATCGTCTTCTCCATCGGCAAGCCGAGCCAGGGAGGAATCGCCGCCCTGGAGGCAAAGGTGTCGGAGCGCGGGAGCATCTGGGGCCTCCTCGCCACCGCCGCCCGCCTGCTGCTCTTCATCAGCCTGGTGGGCGCTGCCGGCGGCACGCTGTTCCACACCCTCGTGGCTCATGATCTCTGGCGCCTCGACGACCCCACGAGGCACCGGCTCGTGGCGCTCACTCTGCTCGGCTTGGTGGCGGCGATTCTGGGGATCGGGATCGAGGGGGCGGCGCTCAAGGGAACGCGGCTGGCCAATATCGACGGGCTCTTGAGCGCCAGCCTCTGGCGGATGGGCGAGCGGACCAGCCTCGGCTTTAGCCTGACCGTCGCGGCAGTGGCGTTGCTCTTGCTCCTCCTGGCGCTGGCACGCACACGCGGCAAGCTGTCGCTTCTGGCCTTGCCCGCCGCCTTCGCCGCGCTTGCCAGCCTTGCGCTTACCGGCCACGCAGTCACCGCCGGCCCGCTCTGGCTGACCGTGCCGGTGCTCGCAATCCATGTGCTCGTCGCCGCTTTCTGGCTGGGCTCTCTCTGGCCGCTCTGGCAGGCGGTGGCCGAGCGCCCGTCGGAGGGCGCGCTCGCCTTGCTGCGGCGCTTCTCGGCCATCGCGATGCCGGCAGTGCTGCTGCTCATCGCCGCGGGGGCCACGCTCGCCTGCCTGCAGCTCGGCCGCCTCGGTGAGCTCTTCACCACGGACTATGGCCTGCGCCTCGCCTCGAAGATCGCCTTCGTCCTCGTGCTGCTGCTCTTCGCCGCTCTCAACCGCTTCTGGCTGACGCCGGCGCTGGCGGCGCGCCATGGCCAAGCCGCCCATCGCCTGCGGATCAGCATCGGCCTGGAGATCGTTCTCGCCATGGCGATCCTGGCGGCGACCAGCAGCCTGGGCGAGGTACCGCCGCCACGGGCACTCATCCTCGAGGCCGAGGCCCAGGCGGCGAATGCGCATGCTGGGAAGGGGGATTCGATGGCCGGCATGGATATGGGGGGAGCGACCATGCCCGCCAGCCCCGGCTTCTCCGTCGTCACCTTCGCTGCGGGCGGCCAGGGCGCTGAGATCGAGCTGAGCCCCGCGGTCGCCGGGACGAACTCGATCACGATCCATCTGTTCGATGCGGCGGAGAAGCCTCTCGCAGCCCAGAAGGTCACGATCGAGCTCTCGCAGCCAGCCGCCGGCGTCGAGCCCATGGAGCATGAGCTGACGGCGGAATCCCCGGGACTCTGTCGCTGGGCGAATGCGCCGATGCCGCTGGCCGGCAACTGGAAAATCCAGCTCCTCGTCCTCGTCTCCGATTTCGAGGAAATCCGCTTCGAGACCTTGGCCCCTCTGCGCTGACCCCTAGGGAAGATCCATGCAGAAAAGATTCCTGCTCACCCTCCTCGCCGGCCTTCTCTGGGCCGCAACGGCCAGCGCCGCCGATTCCGCCATCAAGATCGACAAGGCCTGGGCCCGGGCCACGATGCAGCCGGGCGCCACCGGTGTCGTCTATCTGATCCTCAGCAATAGCGGGCCCGCCGCCGACCGCCTTGTCGGCGTCTCCAGCCCCGTCGCGGCCGGGGCCGGTCTGCACATCATGGTGATGGAGGGCACGGTGATGCAGATGCGGCCCGTCGACGCGCTCGATGTGAAGCCCGGCGACAGCATCCAGCTCAAACCCGGCGGGCTCCACATCATGCTGACGAATCTGAAGCAAGCCTTGAAACAGGGTGAGCATATCCCGCTCACCCTCGATTTCGAGAAGGCCGGCCGGATCGAGGTGGAGGTGATCGTGCTGCCGCTGGGAGCGAGCGGCTATCCTTGAATGGCCGACATCAGCTCCGATCACCCTGGAGCAGCGACTGGGCCTCGCGCCAGGTGCCGGTCGTGAGCGATTGAGGCGAGGCATCGCCGAGGACGAGGCGGAAGGGCAGGACCCCCCGCAGCCAGCGGGCGCGCGCGGGCCGCAGGCGCCACAGCAGCTCCGCCCCCCGGAAAGCCCGTAGCAGCGGGCCGTCGAAGAGGATCTCGGTCGCGCCCTCGAGCTGCAGCAGGTCGCCGGTCGCGAAATCGGGGAACAGCAAGCCCGCCTGGGGGTGGACGAGCAGATTGCCCAGGGTGTTGAAGAACCGGTTGCCATGGAAGTCTGGCACTATCAGCGCGCCGTCGCTTTCGATGCCGACGAAACCCGGGCGGCCGCCGCGATGGGAGACATCGGCGCCCCGGCCGGCGAGCGGCCCTTCGGCCATGGCGGAAGAGGCGACGAAGAAGGTATCGGCACGGGTGATGAGGGCACGTGCCTCGCCGTCGAGATCGCTCAAAGCGTCCACGCGCGGAACTCTCGCCTTTTCGGGCACGAGATAGTCGCGGCGCTGGATGTATTGCGGGCAATTGCCGAAGCTCTGATCCACGGCGACGGAGAAGCCCGAAGAGTCGCTGCCGATGACGCGCCCGTTCATGCGGTTGCGCCGGCGTGTGGGCAGCTCGATGCCGAGGATCCCGACCGGCGCCCCCGGCCGCAGCGCTGCTTCCAGCGGATCCCCCGCGACGGGCCGGGCGGCGATGTCGAGGCGCTGCGGATCGGGGCTGCGGGCGAAGCCCGGCAGGCCGGCGAGGAGCGAGGCCGCGGGCATGCCGTTGGCATCGACCGAGCCCAGGATCAGGAAGGGAAGTTGGGCGAAGAATTCGCGGTGCTGATCGGGCATGAAGCTGCGGATATTCATCCGGCCGATCCGCTCCATCTTGTCCGCGAGGCCGAGCCGATCATGAAGCGCGCGCTCGCCTGCATGCCAGGGCGCCGGGGCCGTTCCCGGATCCCTCGACTTCTCCAATAGCGTGCTCATGACGCGCCGCCGACTTTCGGCATCGGGATGAAGTTGGGCAGCGCCTCGATGCGCTCGAGCCAGGCGCCGATCGCGCCATAAGGTGCCAGGCCGATGCCACCATCCGGAGCGGCGGCGATATAGCTATACATGGCAATGTCTGCCAGGGTCGGCCCCTACCCCACCAGATAGCCGCGGCGGGCGAGATGAGAGTCGAGCTGGGTGAGGATGCGATCGGCCAGCTGGCGCGGCCGCTCCAGATCGAATGAGCCGCCGAAAGCCTTGGCGAAGCGGACCAAGGCCGGGCCGTTGGCGAGCGGCCCCTGGGCTGCGGAGAGCCAGCGCTGGACCGCGGCCGCGCCGGCTGGATCGGCCGGCAGCCAGCGCCGCGCTGGATCATAGGCCAGCGCCAGATAGACCAGGATCGCAGCGGAATCGGCGATCACGGTGCCGCCATCATCGATGACAGGCACGGTCCCGAAGGGATTAAGTCGAAGGAATGCAGCGCCCCTCTGCTCTCCGGCGGCGAGGTCCACAGGACGGAACTCGAAGGGAAGGCCGAGCAGGCTCAACATCAGCTCGGCTCGATGCGAATGTCCGGAAAGCTTGAAGCCATAAAGCAGGATCGGCTGGGCAGGCTGGGGCATGGATCCATCCTCCTTGTGGGACCGGAAAAATAGTTCCTTTGTTAATTTGGCATAATTGGCGGATAATCGATATGTCTATTTCGATAAATGGAATAATCCATGGATCGGCTGGACGAACTGGCTATCTTCGTCGCCGTCGCCGAGCAGAGGAGCTTCGTGGCGGCGGCCCGCCGCCTCGGCCGTTCGCCGGCGGCGGTGACCCGGGCGGTGGCCGCGCTCGAGGATCGTCTGGCGACCCGGCTTTTCAACCGCACGACCCGGGCCGTCGCGCTGACCGATGCGGGTGCGCGCTATCTCGATCTCTGCCGCCGGGCGCTGGCGGAGTTCGAGGAGCTCGAGCTCTCGGCGGCGAGCGAGCGGCTGGAGCCCCGCGGCCAGCTCACGGTGACGGCGCCGGAGATGTTCGGACGCATGTACATCCTGCCCATCGCCCAGGCGTTCATGGCGGAGCATCCCGCGGTGAAGGTGACGCTCCTGTTGCTGAACCGGATCGTCTCCTTCGTCGATGAGGGGGTCGATCTCGGCCTGCGCATCGCCCATCTGCAGGACTCTTCCCTCAGGGGGATTCAGGTCGGCTGGACACGACGGATCGTGGCGGCGAGCCCCGGTTATCTTGCGGCCCGTGGTGAGCCGAAGGCGCCGGCGGATCTCGCAGCCCATGACGCGATCGCCGTAGCGAACGTGCGCGCCGCCCATGACCGCTGGTCCTTCGGCGCCGGCAAGGAGGAGACCACCATCGCCGTCAACGCCCGGCTCGTGGTCAGCACGGTGCAGGCCGGCCTCGATGCCGCGGTTGCCGGCGGCGGCATGGTCCGGCCGCTCGCCTATCAGTCGGCACCGCTGGAGAGAGCGGGCAAGCTCCGGCGGGTTCTCAATGCCCATGAGCCGCCGCCTCTGCCGATCCATCTCATCCATCCCGCCGGGCGCTATCTGGCACCGAAGGTCCGGCTCTTCATCGATCGCGCGGTGGCGGCGCTGCGCGGGCGGTTCGACGAGGAACGGCCCTAGCAGCAAGCCCGATCAAGACAGCTGTCGCGGAATTCGCCACCCTGGCGCTCGAGAAAGTTCGGAAGGAGGCTGCGGTGAGCTGCAGCGACCGCTTCGACCACG
>DATBBO010000075.1:0-10368 GCA_036270995.1 Dongiaceae bacterium
GATGCCACGGCCAAGCCGGCGGCAAGCACTGCGCCGGCCACCGGCTCGACCGCGGCCGCCAGCACGGCGACGGCCGCCCAACCGGCCGCGAATACCGGCGCTGCGACATCGGGTGGCGCCGCGACAGGGGCGGCAGCGGCAAGCACCGCGACGGCGGGTGCTGCGACGGCGGGCACGGCAACCGCAGGCGCCGGGGCTGCCCCCATCGCCGAGCGGCTGAAGACAGCCGACGCGACAAAGGGCGCCGAGATCTCCAAGAAATGCCTGGTCTGCCACAACTTCACCAAGGGCGGTGGCAACAAGATCGGTCCTAATCTCTGGGGTATCGTCGGCTCGAAGCCCGCCGAGGTGCCCGGCTACAGCTTCTCCGACGCTATGAAGGCGCGCGAGGACAAGCCCTGGACCTTCGAGGCGCTGGATGAGTTCCTGACCTCCCCCCGCAAAGACGTGCCGGGGACCAAGATGACCTTTGCCGGCCTGCCGAAACCCCAGGACCGCGCCGATCTCATCGCCTGGCTGCGCCAGCAGTCGGATTCGCCCGTCCCGCTGCCCTGAGGTCGCTGCGATGGGAGACTGCCCGGCGGAGTTCGTCTCCCTCGCCGAACGACTGGCCGATGCCAGCGGCCATGTCGTGCGCCACTACTTCCGCAGCCCGATCGAGATCATCACCAAGGCCGATGCGAGCCCCGTCACCATCGCCGACCGCGAGGCGGAGAAGGAGCTGCGCCGCATGGTGGCGCTGGCCTATCCGCAGCATGGGCTGATCGGCGAGGAGTTTCCCGCCGAGCGGCGGGACGCGGAATATGTTTGGGTCTTCGATCCCATCGACGGCACCAAATCCTTCATCACCGGCCGTCCCCTCTTCGGCACGCTGATCGCCCTCCTCCATCGCGGACGGCCGATCCTCGGCATCATCGACCATCCCGCCCTGGGCGAGCGCTGGATCGGCGCCGCCGGCCGGCCGACGAGCTTCCAGGGCAAGACCGCCCGGGTCCGCCCCTGCGCCGAGATCGGCAAGGCCGTGCTCGCGGCGAGCTCGCCCCATATGTTCGGGACAGCTGCGGCCGCCGCGGCCTTCGAGCGCGTCCGCAGCCAGGCCGGGCTCACCATGTATGGCGCCGATTGCTACGCCTACGGGCTGCTCGCCTCGGGCTTCCACGACCTCGTCGTGGAGGCCAATAACGGAATCCATGATTTCCTCGCCCTCGTGCCGGTCATCGAGGGCGCCGGCGGGATCATCACCGATTGGACCGGCCGGCCGCTCGGCATCGATTCCGGCGACAAGGTCTTGGCCGCCGGCGATCGCCGGATGCATGATCAGGCGCTGAGGCTCTTGACCTGATCTTCCCGACCGTCAGAGGGAGCGCCTACGATGAAGCTCAAGGATGTGAAGGAGCGCCTCGAGGTCCATCACTCAGACCTCTCCGGCTCGAACTTCGACGACGTCAATCTCTCCGCCACGAGCTATCGGAACATCAACATGTCCGGCTCGAGCTTCGACGACATCAACATGTCGGGATGGCGCGTCGATAACGTCAATCTTGCGGGCCTCAGGCTCAGCCACGCGAATCTCGCCGGCGCCTCGATCACCAATTGCCGGCTCGAGGGCATGACGATCGAGGGCATCGCCGTCGCCGATCTGCTCGCCGCCTATCGCGCAGCGCAGGCGGGGAAAGGGTAGCGAGTCCCGCTCTCCCCCATACGTCGTAGCCGGGTCAAGCCCGGCCATGACGCGTGGAGGAGCGGAATGACGAGATAAAACCGCGAAGCGTTCAGTGCCGCATGCTGGGAAGGACGAGGCGCTCGATCCAGTTGCGGACCTCGGCCAGGCGGACGTCCTCGTTCATGACATCCTCGTCGATGCCGAGCAGCCAGGCGATGTCCTTGCGGCTCGGGTCCTGATGCAGCACCTCCAGCAGGTCCACATATCTCTCCGCCGCTTCGCGGTCCTGGAAGAAGCCGAGGCTGACCAGCTTGGCGATCCGGCACCAGGTGAGCCGGGCCAGCTCATGCAGGTTGTATTCCGGGTGGTATTGCACACCCCAGAACTGACCGCCCTTATGGGTGACGGCGACGGCCTGGACATGGGTGAAGGCATTGGAGGCGAGCAGGACGGCGCCCGGCGGGAGATGGGTGATCTCGTCGACATGGCTGATGAAGCCGTCGAAGACATTGCTCTTGCCGAAATAGAGCGGATGGCCGCGGCCCTCGGGGGTGAGCGAGATCTTTCGCCCGATGCCCATCTCGCGCCCGCGCGGATTGGCGCGCACGATACCGCCGGCGGCGACCACGGCCATCTGCGCCGCCCAGCAGCTGCCGAAGCTCGGCACCTTGGATTCATAGGCCGCCCGCGCCAGCTCGATCTGCGGGCCGACCCGCGGGTCGTCGTCATAGATGGTGAGGCTGCAGCCGGTCCAGGCGATGCCGTCATACTGGTCGAGCGCCGCCCCTTTGGGCAGGCTCGCACCCGGATCGGCCGGATGCACGACATCGCAGGCCGCGCCCGGCAAACATTTCTGCAGCATGCGGCTATAGAGATCGCCCGCGGCCGAAGCGCCGCCCGCGGCGAGCTCGTCGCGGCCCGCCTTGTGGTAGCCGTCGATGATCAGGAATCTCGCGCTGGGACCCATCGCTGTCGCTCCTTCAGGCTTGCTTCGTCAGTCTATCGCGCGGGCCGGCCGGCGCAATCTCCGGCGGTATATCGGCCCGGACCGATTCCATGCGGTCCACCCGGCGGAGCGTCGAGAACATCGCCGACCAGAGTATGGCGACGCTGAGGGTGAGGCTGCCGCCCACCAGCACCGCCACCACCGGGCCCAGCAGCGCCGCCGCCGAGCCGGCCACGAAGGCGCCGAGCTCGTTCGAGGCACCGATGAAGACCGCCTCCACCGCCACGACCCGCCCACGCAGCCGGTCGGGTGTCGCCAGCGGCACCAGGGAGCCGCGGACATAGACCGAGACATTGTCGGCGGCGCCCAGGACCATGAGCGCCAGATAGGATACCACCGCATCCCGCGACAGGCCGAAGGCGATGACGGCGAGGCCGAAGACGCCCACGGCGATGAAGAGCCGCCGGCCCACATGGCGCTTCAGCGGCCATTGGGTAAGGACGACCGCGGTCACCACCGCACCCACCCCTGGGGCGCTGCGCAGCACCCCCAGCCCTTCCGAGCCGACATGCAGGATGTCCTTGGCATAGACCGGCAGGAGCTGAACGGCGCCGGAGAAGAGGACGGCGAAGAGGTCGAGGGAGATCGCACCGAGCAGCAGCTTGTGGCGGAAGATCAGGCTGACGCCGGCGAGCAGCGAAACGAGACTGGGCCTTTCCTCCACGATGCGCGGCGGCTGCGGGCTGATCCCGGCGATGGCGAAGGTGGCGGCGAAGAGCGAGAGCGCCGTGGCGCCGTAGACGACCGAAGGACCCAGGACATAGAGCAGGCCGCCCAGGGCCGGGCCCCCGATGCTGGCCACCTGCCAGGAGAAGCTCGACCAGGCGACCGCGCTCGGAAAGTCCGAGGTCGGCACGAGATTGGGCATCATCGCCCGCTGCGCCGGGGTGGAGACGGCGCGCACGACGCCAAAGGCGAAGGCCACGGACAGGATGCCGGTGACGGAGACCCGGTCGAGCAGGGACAAGGTCACGAGAACGCCGGCCGCAACGACCTCGGCGGCAAGGCCCAGGGTCATGATCAGCCGCCGGTCGAAGCGATCGGCGATATGGCCCGTCACCAGCGCTAGGCAGAAGGGCGGCAGGAACTCCGCCAGCCCGACCAGCCCGAGCTGGAAGGGGCTGCCGGTCAGGTTGTAGATCTGCCAACCCAGCGCCACGCTCTGCATGCCGAGGCCCAGCGTCGCCAGGAAGGACCCCGCCAGATAACGCGCGAAATCGCGATGGTGGAGCGCCGCGAGCCCGGCAGCCGAGGCAAGGTTCATCGCCGCCTGGTCACCCCGCGAGACGGTCGATCAGCGCCGGCAGATCGCCATGGCGCTCGCAGATGGCATCAGCTGTCGTGTGCTCCTTGTCCACGGCGCGGGTGGCGGTGAACAGGATCGCCTTCATGCCGAGCTTTTGCGGCCCCTTCACGTCATTGTGGTCGCGATCGCCGATATGGACCATCTCTTCGATGGCGACACCCATCTGGCGTGCCGCCGATTCGAACATGGAAAAATGGGGCTTCGAATGGCCGACCTCGTCCGAGAAGGCGAAGCCGTCGAAATGCCGGGCGAGATCGTAGCTGGCGAGAAGCTGGCGCAGACAGCGGGCCGGCGAGACGATGGCGTCGGAAACGATGCAGGTGCGGTAGCGCTGGTGGATCTCCGTCAGGGCCTCGGCGATGCCGGGGATCAGGTCGGGGCGGATCTCCACCTCCATCTCCTCATGGCGGCGCTGAAGCTCGGCGAAATCCTCCGCCGGAAGGCTGCGGCCGAGGCCCTTGAGCGCCACCTCCAGCCGCTCGCCGATGCGCCAGGTCACATGCTGCTGGTGCCAGACCCGGTTGAAGGCGGCATCCGCCACGTCATAGGCCAGCGTCACCTCCGCCTCGGAGATGGGGGCGTGCTTGTTCAGGGCCTCCCAGAGGAGATGGCGGCGCTCGGCCTTCTTGCTGCGCAGACCCTTGGCCTTGCGTTTGGGCTCGTCGGAGTCGTCATGGACGATAGTGTCCCAGAGGTCGAAAGTGACCGCCTTGATCCTGTGATTCACGAAAAGTTCCCCCGGAGGCCTGCGAGGGCCGGACCCTAGCCTCGGACTCCGCCGAAGGCAACGGGCGGGCCGGCGATCACGCCACCGCGAGCCGGCTCTACTTGCGCTAACTGGCCCGCTTCGAGGTTATGCGTATAGTAGGATCCCCATCGACGCCCGGAGCCGACATGCGTCTCGCCCGTCTGCTGACCTTCGCCTCGCCCGCGATCCTCCTCCTCGCCCTCCTCGCCCCGCCCGTCTCGACGGCCAGTGCCGACAGCCCGGTCAAGACGCTCTATTCGATCTCGCTGCTGGGCCAGCCGAAATACCCGGCGGACTTCAAGCATTTCGACTACGTCAATCCCGACGCGCCAAAGGGCGGCGAGCTGAAGCGCGCGGCGATCGGCAGCTTCGACAGCTTCAATCCCTTCATCATCAAGGGCCAGCCGGCGGCGGGCGCGACCTTGCTCTACGATACGCTCCTGGCACCTTCCGAGGATGAGGCCGATGCCAGCTACGGCCTGCTCGCCGAATCCATCGAGCTGCCGGACGATCATTCCTGGGTCGCCTACAATCTGAGGCCGGAGGCGAAGTTCCAGGACGGCACGCCGGTCACGGCCGAGGATGTCGTCTTCAGCTTCAATACCCTCATGACCAAGGGCGATCCGCAATACGCCCTCTACTATGCCGATGTGGCCAAGGCCGAGGCCGTCGGCCCGCGGAAGGTCAAGTTCACCTTCAAGACCAGCGCCAATCGCGAGCTGCCGGTGATCCTGGGCCAGCTCTATGTCCTGCCCGAGCACTATTGGAAGGACAAGACCTTCGACGAGACAACGCTCGTCCCGCCGCTCGGCAGCGGCCCCTACAAGGTCGATTCCTTCGAGGCGGGGCGCTACGTCACCTACAAGCTCGACCCCAATTATTGGGGCGCCAAGCTGCCGGTCAATGTCGGCGAGAACAATTTCGGCACCGAGCGCTTCGACTACTACAAGGATCCCAACATCGCGCTCATCGCCTTCCTCGCCGGCGCCTATGATTTCACCATCGAATCCAGCGCGAAAAACTGGGCCACGCAATATAACGTGCCCGCTCTGAAGGACGGCCGGCTGATCCAGCAGACGATCCCCTATGAGCAGCCGTCAGGGATGCAATGCTTCGTCTTCAACATCCGCAAACCCATGTTCCAGGATGTCCGGGTGCGCGAGGCGCTTGGCTACGCCTTCGATTTCGAATGGGCCGACAAGAACCTGTTCTTCGGCCAGTACAAGCGCACCAAGAGCTTTTTCGAGAACTCGGAGCTCGCCTCCAGCGGCCTGCCGAGCCCCGAGGAGCTGAAGATCCTGGAGCCGCTTCGCGGCAAGATTCCGGACGAGGTCTTCACCAAGGCCTTCACCCTTCCCACGACCGATGGCAGCGGCAATAACCGCGCCAATCTGCGCCAGGCTAATGCGCTGCTGGAGCAGGCCGGCTGGACGGTCAAGAACGGCGTGCGCGTCAACAAGGATGGCCAGCCCTTCCGCTTCGAGATCCTGCTCGACAATCCCCTGTTCGAGCGCCTCGCGCTGCCCTTCATCCAGAGCCTGAAGCGCCTGGGGATCGATGCCAGCCTGCGCAGCTTGACGGACAGCGCCCAGTACACCCAGCGCACACGGACCTTCGACTACGACATGATCGTGGGCGGCTTCGGCGAGAGTCTCTCGCCGGGCAATGAGCAGCGCTGGTTCTGGGGCTCCGCCGGCGCCGATCAGCCCGGCAGCGCCAATCTCGTCGGCATCAAAAATCCAGCCATCGATACCCTGATCAACCAGGTGATCTCCGCCCCGGACCGCGAGCAGCTCGTCTACCGCACCCGGGCCCTCGACCGGGTCCTGCTCTGGAACTACTACGTCATCCCGCATTTCTATCTGGGCGCCGATCGCCTCGCCTATTGGAACATCTTCGACCGCCCCGAGCTCCGGCCACGCTACTCGAACGGCTTCAGCACCTGGTGGATCGACCCGAAGAAGGTCGAGGCCCTCAAGCAGCGGGGGCGGAGCTGAGCATCGACCGACCCGCGACCGCGCCGATTCGTTAGAGAGCCATGGCTGCCTATCTCCTCCGCCGGCTGATGCTGATCATTCCGACATTGATCGGGATCATGGCCATCAACTTCTTCATCATTCAGGTCGCCCCCGGCGGGCCCGTGGAGCAGCTTCTGGCGCGCCTTCAGGGAACGGCCCTCTCCTCGACGGCGCGCGTCAGCGGCGGTGGCGCCGATGTGATTTCGAGCGGCGGGGGATCGGGCGGCAACGGGTCGGGGACGGGAAGCTATCGCGGCGCCCGCGGTCTCGATCCCGCCTTCATCGAGAAGATCAAGAAGTACTACGGCTTCGACAAGCCGATCGGCGAGCGCTTCCTGATCATGCTGCGCAACTATGCCAGCTTCAATTTCGGCAAGAGCTTCTTCCGCGACACCTCGGTGGTCAATCTCATTCTCGAGAAGATGCCGGTCTCCATCTCCATCGGAGTCTGGACGACCCTCATCGTCTATCTGGTCTCCATTCCTCTCGGCATCGCCAAGGCGGTGCGCGACGGCAGCCGGTTCGATTCCTGGACCTCGGCCGCGGTCATCACCGGCAGCGCCATCCCCGCCTTCCTCTTCGCCATCCTGCTGATCGTCCTCTTCGCCGGCGGAAGGTACTTCCAGTGGTTCCCCTTGCGCGGATTGACCTCGGACGATTGGAGCGATCTCTCCTGGCCGCTGAAGATCCTCGACTATCTCTGGCATATGACCCTGCCGCTCATCGCCATGGTCGTCGGCGCCTTCGCCAGCCTCACCATGCTGACCAAGAACTCCTTCATCGAGCAGATCAACCAGCAATATGTGATGACGGCGCGGGCGAAGGGGTTGACGGAGCGGCGTGTCCTCTACGGCCATGTCTTCCGCAACGCCATGCTGATCGTCATCGGCGGTTTTCCCGCGGCTTTCCTCGGGGCGCTCTTCGGCGGCTCGCTGCTGATCGAGATCATCTTCTCTCTCGATGGCCTTGGCCTGCTCGGCTATGACGCATTGATCCAGCGCGACTATCCCGTGCTCTTCGGCGACCTCTACATCTTCAGCCTGATGGGGCTGATCATGAATCTGGTGGGCGACTTCACCTATACGCTGGTCGACCCGCGCATCGATTTCGAAAGCCGTTCCACATGACGGCGCTGCCCGAAGCCGTGCCGGTGCGGGCCCGCTTCCTCGGCCGCCCGATCACTCCGCTCACGCAGAGGCGGCTCGCGCTCTTCCGCGCCAACAAGCGCGGATTCTGGGCGATGTGGATTTTCCTCGCGCTCTTCATCGTCAGCCTCTTCGCCAATTTCATCGCCAATGACCGGCCGATCCTCATCCGCTTCAACGGTCAGTTCTATTTCCCCGTGCTCGCCAACTACACCGAGACCACCTTCGGCGGCGATTTCGAGACCTTCGCCGACTACAAGGACCCCTATGTCACCGGGCTGATCAACGCCAAGGGATGGATGGTCTGGCCGCTCATCCCTTACAGCTACGACACGGCCGTGCTCGATCTTCCAGGACCCGCGCCCACGCCGCCCGACAGGAATCACTGGCTCGGCACGGACGACCAGGCGCGCGACGTGCTGGCGCGCGTGATCTACGGATTCCGGATCTCGGTCCTGTTCGGCCTTGCCCTTTCGATCGTGTGCACGCCGATCGGCATCCTCGCCGGCGCGCTGCAGGGCTATTTCGGCGGCGCCGTCGATCTCCTGTTCCAGCGCTTCCTCGAGATCTTCGGCTCGATGCCCACGCTCTTCCTGCTGATGATCCTGGCGAGCGCGGTCACACCCAATTTCTGGTGGCTGCTCATCATCATGGTCTTCACCAACTGGACCTGGCCCGTGGGCCTGGTTCGGGCGGAATTCCTGCGCGCGCGCAATTTCGAATATGTCCGGGCGGCGCGTGCGCTGGGCGTCGGTAATGCGGTCATCATGCGCCGCCACCTTCTGCCCAATGCCATGGTCTCCACCCTCACCTTCCTGCCCTTTCAGGTGAGTGGCGCCGTCACGCTGCTGAGCTCCCTCGACTTCCTCGGCTTCGGCCTGCCGCCCGGTTCGCCCTCCCTCGGCGACCTGCTGCATCAGGGCCAGACCAATCTCCAGGCACCCTGGCTCGGCCTCACAGGCTTCGCCGTGCTTGGCGGGCTCCTCATCCTGCTGGTCTTCATCGGCGAGGGCGTGCGCGACGCCTTCGATCCGCGCAAGAGCCTGGCATGAGCGAAGCGCTGCTCGAGGTCCGCGACCTCTCCGTCGTCTTCGGCCAGGCGCCGAAGCCGGCGGTGGATCATGCGAGCTTCAGCCTCGACAAGGGCGAGACGCTGGCCATCGTCGGCGAAAGCGGCTCGGGCAAGACTGTGACCGCGCTCTCGATCCTGCAGCTTCTGCCCTATCCCCTGGCACGCCACCCCTCGGGCAGCATCCGCTTCGCCGGCGAGGAACTGCTGGGCGCGTCGCCCTCCCGTCTTCGCCAGGTCCGCGGCAACCGCATCGCCATGGTCTTCCAGGAGCCCATGACCTCGCTCAATCCGCTGCACCGGATCGAGCGGCAGATCGGCGAGACACTGGCACTCCATAAGCACATGCCGGAGCCGAAGCGGCGCCGGCGGATCATCGAGCTGCTGCGCCTGGTCGGCCTGCCCGAGGCCGAGAAGCGTCTCGGCGCCTTTCCTCACGAGCTCTCCGGCGGGCAGCGCCAGCGGGTGATGATTGCCATGGCGCTGGCGAACGAGCCCGACATGCTGGTCGCCGACGAGCCGACCACGGCTCTCGACGTCACCATCCAGGCCCAGATCCTGGCCCTGCTCAAGGATCTGCAATCGCGCCTCGGCATGGCGCTGCTGCTCATCACCCACGACCTCCATATCGTGCGCAAGGTGGCGGACCGGGTCGCGGTGATGAACGAAGGCCGCATCGTGGAGCAGGGCCCGGTGGAGAAGGTCTTCGCCCGGCCGCAGCATCCCTATACCCAGCATTTGCTCGCTGCCGAGCCGCGGGGCCGGCCGCTGCCCGCCCCGGCCGGTGCGCCGATCCTGGCGGAGACGAAGGACCTCCGCGTCTGGTTTCCGGTCAAGACCGGGATCTTCCGGCGGGTGACGGATCACGTGAAGGCGGTGAACGGCGTTTCCTTCCAGCTGCGCGAGGGCCATACCCTGGGCGTGGTCGGGGAGAGCGGCTCGGGCAAGACGACATTGGGCCTCGCCTTCCTGCGCCTAGTCGCCAGCGAGGGCGGCATAAGCTTCGCCGGCAAGGCCATCAACGGACTCGATGGCGGGAGGCTGCGCCCGCTCCGGCGCGAGATGCAGATCGTCTTCCAGGATCCCTTCGGCTCCCTCAGCCCCCGCATGTCGATCGAGGAGATCGTGGGCGAGGGCCTCGCGGTGCATGGCCTCGGCCGCGATCCAGCGGAGCGCGACGCGCTGGTGGACAATGCGCTCCAGGAAGTCGGCCTCGATCCCGCCAGCCGCTACCGCTACCCCCACGAGTTTTCCGGCGGCCAGCGCCAGCGCATCTCCATCGCGCGCGCGCTTATCCTGAAGCCGCGGCTCATCGTGCTCGACGAGCCGACCTCCGCCCTCGACATGTCGGTGCAGGCCCAGATCGTCGACCTTCTGCGCGACCTCCAGCAGCGTCACCGCCTCGCCTACATC
>DATBBO010000076.1:0-7561 GCA_036270995.1 Dongiaceae bacterium
CATCGCGGGGTGGGAACGGCGCTAATGCGCTGTCTTGTCCGCCAGGCGCGCATGAGCGGGCTGACCCCCCTGATGGCCTTGGTCCTGTACGAGAATTTCCCCGCCCGTCGCCTCGTCCGCCGGCTCGGCTTCCGTCAGATCGGACCCCTCGATATGGACCTGCAGTTCCAGCTCGATCTCGAGAAGCCGCCTGCCGGCAGTCACGCCCCGGAGCCCATAAGCTAGAGCGGCTGAAGCTCCACGCCGAGCGAATGCCGGCAGCGATCGAGCGCGGCGAAGGCCGCGCGCGCCTCGCTCGCAAGGCGGACCATGGTGGGGAGCTGTCCAGGCGCGCTGAGAAGTGCCCGGAGAATCGCGCCGAGATCGGTGCCGCCATCCTCCCTCATGCCGGCGATGGCCGCCGGCGGGATTGCACGATCCGCCGGATCGCAGACGACGCGCAGCGCCGCGAAGGGCAGGCCACGGGCGGCGGCGAGGCGTGCCGCGACATGGGATTCCATGTCGACGGCGAGCGCGCCGCTCGCGGCCAGCGCTGCCTTGCCGGCGGGTGAGAGGACCGGCGCATCGACGCCGGCAAGATCACCCGGAAGTGCCTCCCGGAGCCGCGCGGCCAGCCGGGCGCGCCATGCCGCATCGACCGGCCAGCGCTTGTCGCTCGTGATGATGCCGCCCGCCAGGATCACCGCGCCGGGGCGAAGCCTGGGATCGAGCCCGCCGGCAATGCCGAAGCTGAGGATGCCGGCCGCCCCATCACCGATCCCCGCCTCGATGAGACCCGCGAGCCGCGGCCCGCTCGCCGCCAGGGACCTGACGCCGGGGCCCGCTGCGATCCGCGCCTCGCGTGCGAGCCCCGAGACGGTCAGGACGAATCCGCCTTCGGCCCGGGCGTTCACAGCCCGAACTGCACGCTGCGGGTATTGCCCTTGGTCAGATTGCGATAGCGGGCAAGCGCCCAGAGAGGGAAGAACTTCCGATAGCCGTGATAGCGTAGATAGAAGACTCGCGGGAAGCCGGTGGCGGTATAGCGCTCCTCCGGCCAGAAGCCGTCGCCCGCCTGATGGCGCGTTAGATAGTCGATCCCGCGCTGGACGACGGGATGATCCACCTCGCCTGCGGCCATCAAGCCGAGCAGCGCCCAGGCGGTCTGGGAGGCCGTGCTCGGCGCCCGCTCATAGCCCTTGTAATCGAGCTTGTAGCTTTCCCCATCCTCGCCCCAGCCACCATCGTCGTTCTGGATCGCCACCAGCCAGTCGACGGCGCGGCGGATCTCGGGCGATCCCGGATCGATGCCTGCGGCGTTGAGCCCGGCCAGCACCGACCAGGTGCCGTAGATGTAGTTCATGCCCCAGCGGCCATACCAGCTCCCGTCCTTCATCTGGGTGCGCTTCAGATAGGCGAGCGCTGCGGCGACCCGCGGGGAATCCTTGGTCTCGCCGAGCTGCGCCAGCATGCCGAGGCAGCGTCCCGTGACATCGGCGGTCGGCGGATCGAGAAGCGCGCCGTGGTCCGCGAAGGGGATGTAGTTCAGATACTCATAGCTGTTGTCGGCGTCGAAGGCGCCCCAGCCGCCATTGCGGCTTTGCAGCCCCTCGACCCATTCCCGGCCCCGGGCAATGGCGGTCCCGTAATCCGCGCCGCCCTTGGCGGCCGCTTCCGCCGCGGCACGGTCCATGGCCATGACCACCACAGCCGTGTCGTCGAGATCGGGGTAATGGGGATTGGCGTATTGGAAGGCCCAGCCGCCCGGCCTGACATCGGGGCGCTGCGCCGTCCAGTCGCCGGCGACATCCAGCACCTGGAGCGGCTTCAGCCAGTCGAGCCCTTTGACCGCGGCCATGGCGGCCGGCTCGCCGCCCGACTCCATGAGGGCATGACAGACCAGCGCGGTGTCCCAGACCGGGGAGAGGCAGGGCTGGCAATAGGCCTCGTCCTCCTTGATCACCAGCAGCTTCTCGATCGAGCGCCGGGCGAGGATCACGCGCGGATCGTCATGGGGATAGCCCAGGACCTCGAACATCATGACCGAATTGGCCATGGCGGGAAAAATCGCTCCCAGCCCGTCCTCGCCATTGAGCCGCTCGATGGTGAAGGCCGCGGCGCGGTCGATGGCGCGCCGGCGGGGGCCCGCGGGAAACAGCGGCTGGACCAGGCGCAGTACGCGGTCGATGGCGCCGAAGATGCTCGACCAGGGCTGAACCTGGTGCGGACCCTTGGGCCAGCGACGCACCTGCTCGGGCGGGCGGGTGAAGAGCTCGGCGATGCCGATGCCGCGGGGATTGCGCGCCCTCGGCTTCAACGCCATGAGCACCAGCAGGGGCACCAGCACCGTGCGCGCCCAATAGGAGATCTTGTCGAGATGGAAGGGAAACCAGCGCGGCAGCAGCATGATCTCGACCGGCATCACCGGCACGCCGCGCCAGGGGACCTGCCCGTAAAGGGCGAGGAGCGCGCGGGTGAAGACGTTGGTGCTGGCGGCCCCGCCATGGGCCAGAATCGCCGCCCGCGCCCGGACCATATGCGGCGCCTCGATGGAATCGCCGATCATCTTCAGCGCGAAATAGGCCTTCACGCTGGCGCTGATGTTGAAGACCCCCTCGTGGAACAGGGGCCACCCGCCATGCTCGCCCTGGATGCGGCGGAGATAGCGCGCGATCTTGGATTCGAGGCCGGCATCGGCAGGCTCGCCAAGGAAGTGCTTCAGCAGGACATATTCGGCCGGGATCGTGGCATCGGCCTCGAGCTCGAAGACCCAATGGCCGTCGTCTTGCTGCAACCCGAGCAGCGCGTCGGTCGCTCGCGCGATGGCATGGTCGAGATCGGCCGATAGCGGCGCGCGACGGGCAAGGCCCGGTTGTGAGGGGGCTTCGATCGACATTTCCTGCTTGGCCCCAGGCTTTACCCGGCCGGGCGCGCCTTCACAAGTCCCTTTGCCGCGAGCAAATCGGCGGCGCGGTTGCCGGAGCGGATCGCCCCCTCGATAGTCGCCGGCAGGCCCGTCGCCGTCCAGTCGCCGGCGAGCGCGAGATTGACGTGGGCCGTCTCCGGCCCGGGCCGCTTCGCCTCCTCCGCCGGCAGGGCCGCGAAAGTGGCACGGCGCTCCTTGACGATCTGCCAGGCCGGCAGATCCGGTCCGAGACCGGTGAGTGTCGCCACCTCGCGCCAGAGATCGCGGGCGAGGTCCTCGCGGTCGCGGTCGATCAGCCGGTCGGCGGCGCTGATGGTGATGGAGAGACGGTTCTCGAAGGCGAAGAGCCATTCGATCTGGCCGCCGACGACACCCAGAATCGCTGGCCAGCCCCGGGGTGCGGCGATACGGAAATGGGCGTTGAGAATGGCGCGGAAGCTTTCGGGCGCGGCGACCTCCGGCAGCAGGGTCTTGGCGACCGGCGCCGGCACCGCGAGGATTACCGCATCGCCCGGTGGCAAGGCGACGACCTCCTCCCCGAAATCCAGCGCCGCCACCCGTCCCTCGGCGAGCACGATCCGGCGCAGCCGATGGCCGAAGCGCAAGGCCGCGCCCCGGGCCCTGAGCCAGGCGACCGCCGGATCGATGAAGGCGTGAGAGAGACCCTGGGCCGCCACCAGGGGCCGGCAGGCTTCACCGCCCTTGAGCAGGGTTTCTTTCAGGATCGCCGCGGCGAGGCGGGCGGAGGCAGACTCGGGCTCGGTGTTGAGGGCGGCCAGCAGCACCGGCCGCAGGAGCCGCTCGTAGAGCGCGCCGCGACAGGCCATGGACTGGGCGATCGTCGCCGCGGAGCCGGCCATGAAGAGCGGCCAGGCGCCGAGATAGTCCAACGCCTTCGTCCCGGGCACGCGGCGCTCGCGTGACAGGATCCACCAGGGGAAGCGCCCGTCATTGATTTCGATTCGCCAGCGCCGGCCCGTCGCCAGATCGGCGAAATCGAAACAGGCCTTGTCGGGGCCGAGCAGCGCGTCCTTGGCGCCGATCTGCCGAATGAATTCAAGAGCCGCATGATTGGCGGAAAGCAAAAGGTGATTCCCGTTGTCGATCACCTGATCCAGCGCCGGCTCGAAATAGGAGCGACAGCGCCCGCCGGCGTGATCCGTCGCCTCATGCAGGACGACCGCCGCTTCGGCATCGACGAGCCGCACGGCCGCCGCGAGCCCGGCCAGCCCGGCGCCGACGATATGAACGGTGGACGGCATCAGAAGAGGCTGTCGGTGAGGAGAATCCAGAGAAGACGCGATTTGGCGACCTTGACCCGCTGGCGCGGCGCGCGCCAGCCCTGGCGCGTCATGCAGTCGAGGATATGGCGATAGACCTTGCCCATCAGGCGGGGCGCACGGGTCGCGCGACGCGAGCAGCGGGCCATGATGGCATTGGCCGCGGAAAAATGGCCCCGGGCGCGGGCCGCCACCACGGCGCAGGCGCGATCGAGGGCCGGATGGGCCAACACAGCCGCCGGCTCGCGCTCGGTGATGCCGGCCTCCTCGAGGGCCTCGCGCGGCAGATAGAGCCTGCCGACGCCCGCATCTTCGTCGAGGTCGCGCAGGATGTTGGTCAGCTGGAGCGCACGGCCGAGCTCATGGGCGAGGTCGCGACCCTCCGCCTGGCCGAGGCCGAAGACGCGGACCGAGAGGCGGCCCACCGCACTGGCGACGCGGTCGCAATAGAGATCGAGGGTGGCGAAGTCCGGGGCGCGGATGTCCTCAGCCACATCCATGGCCATGCCGTCGATGATGGCCAGGAAATCCTCGCGGGCCAGGCCGAAGCGCCGGATGACGCCGGCGAGCTGATCGCGCCCCGCCGGCACCTCGCCGGCATAGAGCCGGTCGATATCGGCGCGCCAGCGGTCGAGGCCGGCTTCGCGCTCCGCCCGCGGCGCGCTGCCATCGGCGATGTCGTCGACGGCGCGACAGAAAGCATAGATCTCGTACATGGCGTCGCGCTGAGGGGCGGGCAGCACGCGCATGGCCGCGTAGAAGGAACTGCCGGAGGATTGCGTCGCAGCACTAGGCGCAGCTTCGCGCACCGGGGTGCCTGCCGCCGCGACCGAGTCCCCCGGGGCGGATGTCACGAGACGCGCTCGAGGGCCGGACGGCGGAAGAGGCGGCCGAGAATCGTCCGCCCCATGGCCGCCAACGCCAATGGCGCGGATTCGGTGCCGGAGAGATGGACGCGCTCGCTGAGCGGATCGCGCGTCATCAACCCCCCGGTCAGCCGCTGCGCCAGCCGATGGATGACCGCAACCTCGAGCGCAAGCCGCGTGTCGCCGATCCTTTGAGCGAAGGGCCGCGCCTCCTCGAGCAGGCCGGCCGTGCGCTCCGCCAGGCCCCGGATGCAAGCCAGCAAGGCCGGCGAGGCGCGCGGCGCCGCCAGCGCCTCGGGCCCCGTCCCCACCGCGGCAAAGGCGTCGCGGGGGATATAGACCCGGTCGAGATCGCGGTAGTCCTTGGCACAATCCTGCAGATGGTTGATTACCTGAAGCGCGGCGCAGAGCGCGTCATTGGCAGGCCAGATCGAGCGCGGCTCGCCATGGACGTCGAGGACGAAGCGGCCCACCGGCATGGCCGAGAAAGCGCAGTAATCCATGAGGTCGTTCCAATCGGCGTAGCGCCGCTTGGTCACATCGAGACGGAAGGCGGTCAGGAGATCGAGGGCGTGGCGCGGCGGCAAGCGGCGCTTGGCGAGAGCCGCGCGTAGCGCCACCCCGGCCGGCTCGCCGTTGTCGCGGCCAAGGAGCGAGCGCTCGAGCCCGTCGATGAGCGCAAGCTTCTGCTCGGGCGCCAGGCTTGCGTGATCGGCAACGTCATCGGCCGCGCGCACGAAGCGATAGAAGGCGAGGATCGCCGGGCGATGCCGGGCGGCGATCAGCCAGGACGCGACGGGAAAATTCTCGTCGTGGTGGCCCTTGCCGGAGCTGACCTCTTCGGCGGCGCTCATGCCGCCTCCGAGCGCGGGGCTTGGCTGCGGCCTTTCCAGAAGCCGCCGCGGCCATGCCAATGCTGCCAGGCGGAATCGAGGGTGAAGGCAAAATAGACCGTGGCGATCGCTGGCAGCGCCAGGCCCCAGAGCGGCGATAGCCGGTAGAAGCGCAGAACCGGCTGGAAGGCGAAGGCCATGGCGGCCCAGGACGCCAGGCCCAGCAGCCGGACCGCGCCGCCGCCGAAGAGGGCGAGGAGCGGTGGCGCCAGATAGGTCAGAGCCATGCCCGCCGCTGTGCCCAAGAGCAGCAAGGGGGAGTAGCGGAGCTGGGCATAGGCGGAGCGTGCCACCATGCGCCGGATCTCGCCGATCCCCGCATAGGGCCTGAGGCTCCGAACCCGCTCCGTCAGCATGAGGCGGATGGGGCCCTTCGCCTTCATCCGCCGGGCAAGTGCACAATCGTCGATGAGCTCGCCGCGGATGGATTCGATTCCCCCGGCCGCCAGCAGCGCCTCGCGCCGCAGCAGCATGCAGCCGCCCGCGGCCGCCGCGATGGCGCGGGTGGGCTGGTTCACCCAGGCGAAGGGATAGAGCATCTGGAAGAAGAAGATGAAAGCGGGAATGAGCGCGCGCTCCGCCGGATTGGTGCAGCAGAGCTTGGCCATGCGGGAGTTGAGGACGAGGCCCTCGGCCTTCGCCTCGGCCACCAGCGCGGCAAGGCTATCCGGGGCATAGGCGATATCCGCATCGGTCAACAGGAGGAACTCCGCCGGTGCGGACCGGGACAGCACATGATCGATGCCCTGCTGCAAGGCCCAGAGCTTTCCGGTCCAGCCCCCAGGCAGCGGGCGGCCGGAAAGGACCCTGAGCCGGTCCGAGGCGCCGAGCTCGGCGGCGGCCCGACCAGCAGCCTCGGCAGTGCCGTCGCTGCTCTGGTCGTCGACCAGGACGACATCGAGGGCCGGGCGCTGACTGAGGAGAGAGGAGACGGCGCGGCCCACTGCATCCGCCTCGTCGCGGGCGGGAATCACCGCAGTGACCGCGGCTTCGGCATCGGCCGGCTGTCGCGAGGCGGAAAGGTCATCGCGCTCGGTCGCGCGCCAGAAGCCGCCGCGGGCGAACAGAAGATAAGCCCAGATGGCCAGAGACAGAGCGCCGACAAGAAGACCGGCGCTCATGTCAGGCTTTCCGTTTGCCGAGATAACCAGCCTCGCGAAACCATTCGATCGCCTCTGCCAGACCCTCGCCATAGGGCCGCGCCCGATAGCCCAGCTCCCGCTCCGCCTTGGCGGAGGAGAAGACCATGCGATACTTCGCCATGCGCAGCCCGTCCAGTGTCACGAAGGGCTCCCGGCCGGTGTGGCGCGCCGCGGCCTCGGCGATCCAGGCCAGCGGATAGAGTGGCGCCCGGGGGATGCGTAGGCGCGGCGGACGCCGCCCCACGATACGGGCGATGGCGCCCAGCACCTCGGCAAGGGAGGCATTCTGCCCGCCGAGAATGTAAAGCTCGCCGATTCGCCCGCGCTCGAAGGCCGCGAGATGGCCCTGCGCCACGTCATCCACATGGACGAAATTGAGCGAGGTATCGACGAAGCCCGGCATGCGCCCGCTCGCGGCCTCCAGGATGATGCGGCCGGTGGGTGTCGGCTTGATGTCGCGCGGACCGATGGGGGT
>DATBBO010000077.1:0-7811 GCA_036270995.1 Dongiaceae bacterium
AGTGCAGCTTGTGCTGTGGACTGTCGGTGGTCTCGGTGATGCTCATCTGCGTGACTGTCATCTGCGACATGTTCACGAAAGCCTCGACGCCGTGATGGCGCGCCACCGCGGCGGTATTGACCGTCGCTTCCAGATAGGCCGTCGAAACCGACATGCCGAAATAGATGCGCGCGCAGCCTTCGATGGCGCGGTGCATCGCGGCAAGATCCGTCAGGTCGCCCTGAACGACCTCGGCGCCGAGCCGACGCAGGGCGCCGGCGCGCTCGTCCTCCCGCCGGACCAGGGCGCGCACGCGATGCCCCTTGGCCAGCAACATTGCCGTGAGGTTGCGGCCGATGGCCCCGATATCGCCGGCCGCTCCTGTCACGAGGATCGGGGTGTCATGTTCAGCGTTCATCGTCACCCGACATTCCGGACTGCCGCTGGTTGAGCGGCTTCGCGGGCGGAAAATAGCAGGCGAGGAGGCGCCAGCGGAACCGCGAAGACATGCGTCTCAGCTCAGGAACCGCACCATCAGATACTCGTCCAGATACCGCTCGCCTTCCTTCATCGCCTGGCGCTCCAGCCCGTAGGAGACGAAACCCTCGCTCTCATAGAGCCGGATGGCCCGGTGATTGTCGCTGACCACCTGCAGCAGAACCTGATCGAATTGGCCGCGAGCATGGTCCAGCACCGCCCCCAGGAGCGCGCGGCCGAGCCCGCGGCCCTGGGCGGCCGGGCGCACATACATGCCCCAGAGCACCCCCTTATGCTGCTTGCGCTCGCCAGACTCGCGATAGAGCCCCGCCATGCCCACGATCCCGCCCTCCAGGAAGGCACCGAAGACGGGAGAGTCTCTCAGGATCTCCGCGAAATGGGCGGGAGGGTCGGCCGCCTGCTTGGCCAGCGTGGTGGCATAGGCATCGGGACAGGTCGCGAGCGCCTCCAGCCGGATGGCGCGGAAGGCCTCGGCCTCCGCAGGCAACAGGCGCCGAACGGGTTCCAGCAGGGCCTCCATGGGCGGCTTTCAGGCTCCCCCGCTAGGGTTGACAGGCGGAGGCCGGATGCCTATTTTCCGCGCTCCCCGGAAGCCAGGCCAGCCTCTCGAAGGCCAGCCTATCGAAGGTTTGTGTCATGAAGGTCGTGAATTCATTGAAGTCCGCCAAGCGCCGCCATAAGGACTCCCGTATCGTCCGGCGCAAGGGCCGCGTGTACATCATCAACAAGACCAATCCGCGCTACAAGGCCCGTCAGGGCTGACGCCGCCGCGGCCGGTTCCCGGCCGCCCGCCCGAAAGCCAGGGTTTCTGCCAGAACCGCGCTGCCCAGCGCGGTTTTTCGCGTTCGGGCGGGGCTGGCCTTGACCCTCCCCGGGCGCCTCGCCACAGTACTTGCCATGCAGATGCCGGAGCCGGATCAGGGCGCGATCGCGCGGCGCGGCGAGATCGCCGCGGCGCTGCGCCGGATATTGCCGGCGGCGAGCGTCATCACCGAGGCGGATGCCCGCCGGGCCTATGAGAGCGACGGGCTGACCGCCTATCGCCAGCCCCCGCTGCTGGTCGTCCTGCCCTCGACAACGGCGGAAGTCGCCGCCGTGCTGCGCTACTGCCGCGAGCAGCGCCTGAAGGTCGTGCCCCGCGGTGCCGGCACCTCGCTCTCCGGCGGCGCGCTGCCGCTGGCCGACGGCATCCTCCTGGGCATGGCCAAGTTCAACCGCATCTTGGAGGTCGATCTCCCCAACCGCTGCGCCGTGGTGCAGCCCGGCGTCACCAATCTCGGCATCAGCCAGGCGGTGGCCGGCCTCGGCTTCTATTACGCCCCGGACCCCTCGAGCCAGATAGCCTGCACCATCGGCGGCAATGTGGCGGAGAATTCCGGCGGCGTGCATTGCCTGAAATACGGGCTCACCACCAACAATCTGCTGGGCGTCGAGATGGTGCTCATGACCGGCGAGGTGATTCGCCTGGGCGGCAAGCATCTCGACGCCGGCGGCTATGATCTCCTGGGGGTCGTCACCGGTTCGGAGGGTCTTCTGGGTGTCGTCACGGAGGTGACGGTGCGGCTGCTGCGCAAGCCCACGACCCAGCGCGCGCTCCTCATCGCCTTTCCCAGCAATGAAAGCGCCGGCGAATGCGTCGCCAAGGTGATCGCCGCCGGCATCATCCCCGCGGGCATGGAGATGATGGACCGCCTTGCGATCCAGGCGGCCGAGGATTTCGTCAAGGCGGGCTACCCGCTCGACGCCGAATCCCTGCTGATCATCGAGCTCGACGGCCCGCCGGCGGAGGTGGACGAGCTGCTCGCCCGGGTCGATGCCATCGCAACGGCCTGCAGTGCCATGAGCTGCCGCGCCAGCACGGACGAGGCGGAGCGCCAGCGCTTTTGGGCTGGGCGCAAGGCGGCCTTCCCAGCCGTCGGGCGTATCTCGCCGGACTATTATTGCATGGACGGCACCATCCCGCGCCGGCGCTTGTCGGAGGTGCTGACGGCCATGACGGAGATGTCGTCCCGCTATGGCCTGCGCGTCGCCAATGTCTTCCATGCCGGCGACGGTAATCTCCATCCCCTGGTGCTCTACGACGCCAACAAGCCCGGCGAGCTCGAGGCGGCGGAAGCCTTCGGCGCGGACATCCTGCGTCTCTGCGTCAAAGTGGGCGGCGTGCTCACCGGCGAGCATGGGGTGGGGGTCGAGAAGCGCGACCTCATGCCGACCATGTTCAACGAGATCGATCTCGAGCAGCAGCAGCGCCTGAAATGCGCCTTCGACGAGGAGGGCCTGCTCAATCCCGGCAAGGTATTCCCCGAGC
Source organism: Dongiaceae bacterium (assembly GCA_036270995.1). Classification (GTDB taxonomy): domain Bacteria; phylum Pseudomonadota; class Alphaproteobacteria; order Dongiales; family Dongiaceae; genus DASXQK01. Next base: position 2,786 of record DATBBO010000077.1, read on the forward strand.
TGCATCGCTGCGCCGAGATGGGCCGGCTCCATGTGAGTTCCGGCCGGCTTCCGCATCCCGAGCTGCCGCGCTTTTGATGTCCGCTGCCTTCGAGCCTAGGACAGCGGCGGAGCTCGCCGCCGCCGTGGCAGGCAGCGCCGGCCCGCTGGAGATCATCGGCGCCGGCAGCAAGCGCGGGCTGGGAAGGCCCGTCAACAGCGGCGGTCTGCTCGACCTCTCACGGCTCTCGGGCATCATCCTCTATGAGCCGGAGGAGTTGGTGCTGACCGCCGGCGCCGGCACGCCGCTTGCCGAGATCGAGCAGGCGCTGGCTGAAAAGAAGCAGATGCTGGCCTTCGAGCCGCCGGATCTGGGCCCGCTCTACGGCCGTCCGGCCGGCCAGGGGACCTTGGGCGGAATGCTGGCCTGCAATCTCGCCGGGCCCAGGCGCCCGAAGGCCGGCGCCGCGCGCGATCACTTCCTGGGTGCGCTCGCGGTCAACGGCCAGGGCGAGATCTTCAAGACCGGCGGGCGGGTGGTGAAGAACGTCACCGGCTATGACCTCTGCAAGCTCCTTGCCGGAAGCTTCGGCACGCTGGCGGCTCTCGTCGAGGTGACGATGAAGGTGCTGCCGGCGCCGGAGCATGAGCGCACGTTGGTGCTCGGGGGGCTCGACGATGCCGGAGCGGTGTCGCTGATGACGCGCGCGCTCGGCAGCGCGGCGGAGGTCTCGGCGGCGGCGCATCTGCCGGCGGGAATTGCGCCGTCACTCGCAGGCGATGGTGGGGCGACGCTGCTCCGCCTCGAAGGCACCGCCATCTCGATCACCGAGCGCCTCGCGCTTTTGCGCCGCGAGCTGCGGGAGACCGCAACAGAGCTGGCCGAGGCCGCCTCCAGGGAGGCCTGGCGCAGCCTCCGCGACCTCGAGCCCTTCCACGGCACGGAGGAAGCCCTCTGGCGTCTCTCGGTGCCCCCGGCCGAGAGCGCTTCGGTCATGCAGAGGATCGCCGCGTCCGGCCTGGGCGCCATGCGGTACTTCTACGACTGGGGCGGCGGGCAGATCTGGCTGGCGCTTCCGGCGACCGGCGATGCCGGGGCCGCGCGGATCCGCGGCGCCCTCGCCCAGGGACATGCGACCCTCATGCGCGCCCCGCTCCCGCTCCGTGCGGCGGTCGATGTATTTCAGCCGCAGGAGGCGGCGCTCGCCACCCTCGCTCGGCGGGTCAAGGAAAGCTTCGATCCGGCCGGCCGCCTCAACCCCGGCCGCATGTATCAGGGCATCTGACCCCGTGTCCCGACCCCCAAACTCGTCGGACCAAGTTTGCGTTGGCTGCGGGACACGAGTCGTTGATTCGAGTGTCCTGCTTATCCCGGAAATTCGCGGGCGAATTTCTGGATCAGGACACTAGGCGTGCAGACCAACTTCACCCTGGCCCAGCTCGCCGACGCCGATGTCGCGGAATCCGAGAAGATCCTCAGGACCTGCGTCCATTGCGGTTTCTGCACTGCCACCTGCCCGACCTATGTCCTGACCGGCGACGAGCTCGACGGGCCGCGCGGGCGCATCTACCTCGTCAAGGGCATGCTGGAGGGTGGCGGGCCCGCCTCGGCGACGGTCGCCCGCCATATCGACCGCTGCCTCTCCTGTCTCTCCTGCATGACGGCCTGCCCCTCGGGTGTGAACTACATGCATCTGGTCGATCATGCGCGCCGGCATATCGCCGAGACCTTTTCGAGGCCGCTGCCGGACCGCCTGCTGCGCCGGCTGCTGGCGGAGGTCCTGCCCTATCCCGGGCGCTTCCGCCTCTCGCTCCACCTGGCCCGGCTCGCCCGGCCCCTGGCCGCCCTGCTGCCGGGGCGGCTGAAAGGGATGATTGCGCTCAGCCCTCGGCGGATTCCGCCGGCCTCGCCGGTCGATCGGCCCCAGGTCTTTGCCGCGGAAGGGCCGCGGCGCATGAGGGTTGCGCTGCTCTCTGGCTGCGCCCAGCAGGTTCTGAGGCCGGCGATCAACGAAGCGACCATCCGCCTGCTGACGCGCCATCGCATCGAGGTGGTGGTGGCGCCAGGAGCGGCGTGCTGTGGTTCGCTCAGCCATCACATGGGGGAGGAGGGGCCGGCGCTCGCGATGGCAAAGGCGAACATCGCTGCCTGGTGGCGCGAGATCAAAGGTGGTGGGCTCGATGCGGTCATCGCCAATGCGTCGGGCTGCGGCACGACCCTGAAGGATTACGGCTTCATGCTGCGCCAGGATCCCGCCTGGGCGGCGAAAGCGGCGACCATTGCCAGCCTCGCTCGCGATGTGACCGAGATCGTGGCGCAGATCGGCATCAACTTGAAGCAAGCGGCAAAGCTGCGCATCGCCTATCACTCCGCCTGCTCGATGCAGCATGGCCAGAAGCTGCACCGCCAGCCCCAGGCGCTGCTCGAGGCCGCGGGCTTCGAAGTGGCCGAGATTCCCGAGGGGCATCTCTGCTGCGGATCGGCAGGGACCTACAACATCCTGCAACCGCAATTCGCCGAGCCCCTGCGCCAGCGCAAGATCTCCAACATCCGCTCGACCGGGGCAGCCGCCGTGGCCGCGGGCAATATCGGCTGCATCCAGCAGCTCGAGGCCGGCCTCGGCATTCCGATCCTCCATACCGTCGAGCTGCTCGACTGGGCGACGGGCGGCCCGAAGCCGCCGGAGCTCTGACTCCCCGATCGCACGGCACCCCACGCGCTTGCCTCCGTCATTCCCGCAAAAGCGGGAATCCAGGGTGCTGGGTTCCGTCGCTTGCCCTCGATGCCTCCCCGGACTCGATCGGGGGATGTTGCGGGGATGACGGAAAATAGAGAGCGGTGGGAAGAGGTCGCCGTCTACGAATCCGCCAGGCCCTGCGCCATGCGCCGGACAACATCCACCCAGCGCTCCCAGACCATGCGGCGCCAGTCGTTCTTATCGGGATAGAAGGCTTGGCGGATCTGCGCCTTGATCGCCCGGCCCTCGGGCGAGTCGAGCCGGCCGTGTATATGCAGCCAGTTGTCGGCACGGATGGAATCGAACATCGGCTTCACCGGCATGGTCCCGTACTCGAGGGTGATGCCGGTGACCGCTGCCTGCGGCGCCTCCTCGATCACGGCGACATTGGTGTCGCCGCTCACCGGAGCGGAGGAGGAGCTGCCTTCGTCATCCGAGGTCGCCGCGCCGCCGAACCAGTCCTTGACCCTGTGGAATCCCGGATAGCTGGCGTGGTGATTGTTCATGACCTCGCCGGTGCCATAGGGTCCGAGGCCGGTATGCAGATCGACAAAGGCGATATGGCGGGCCTTGCCGGCTTCGAGGCGCAGGATCTCGCGCAGGGTGCGGTTCGACCAGACCGGCTCGCGCCCGCCGTAGAACACCCCCGCCGGGTCGCCGTATTGACCCGAGCTGATGGCGGACTGCAGCGCCATCATCCCATGAACCTCGCGGTAGGCATCGAGCACAGCATCGGCCGCCGTCCGGCCGTTGATCCAGTCGCGCGGGCAGATCGCTTCCCTGAGCTCCTCATAGCCGGCATTGGCCGGATGCGGCTTGCCGTGATCGACGAAATTGCGGTTCAGGTCGACATTGTCCTCGTTCACGCGCCGGACCCAGGCGAAGCCGCTGGGGTTGATGGCGTGGATCAGCAGGATGGCGGTGTCCCGGGCGGTTTCGGCGGCAAGCCCGCTCCTCAGCAATCCGACCTGAAGCCCGCTGCCGCAAAAGCACTCCACGCCGTGAGTCCCGGACAAGGCGATCAGCAATCGCTCGGACTCGGCAGGACCGAACCTTGCGGTCTCCGTCGAGAGCGAAATTCCACCCGGACCGGTCGCGGGATTGTGATAGGTCTGGGTCGCAGCACCCGCCTCCGCGGCCGCATCGCGAAAGGCCTGCCGGGCCTGGGCATAATTCCCTGAAAAGTAATCGAAAATCTCACTCATTCGCGAAGGCCCGATCGGTGGACGCGTTGCAGAATGGCTGGCCTTCCCGGTCGGCGCAAGCGGCGGATTTCGCTTGGCAGACGAAAGGGCGGGACCGATGATTCGAGACATGAATCTCCGGCTGAGCGCTCTCGTTGTCGTCTTCTTCGCCATGCTCGCCGGAGTTGCTCAGGCCGATCAGAAGGATCCGCGCCTCGACAAGCTCTTCGAGCAGCTGAAGACCGCCTCCAATACCGAGGCGGCGCAACCGATCGAAGAGCAGATCTGGAACATCTGGCTGGAGTCCGGCGACCAGAACGTCGATGCGCTGATGGCGATCGGCGTGGCGGCGATGAACGACAGCGATTACGACCAGGCCTATCGGGCCTTCAGCCGCGTCGTCGATATCGCGCCCAATTTCGCCGAGGGCTGGAACAAACGGGCGACGGTGCTCTACCTCATGGGGCGCTACGCGGATTCCATCAAGGACATCGGCAAGACCTTGGCCCTGGAGCCCCGGCATTTCGGCGCGCTTTCGGGCCTCGGCCTCTGCAATGCCCAGCTCGACAAGGAGAAGGAAGCCCTCGACGCCTTCGAGAAGGCGCTCGCCATCAATCCCAACATGCCCGGCATCAAGCTCGATGCCGACGAAATGAAGAAGCAGCTCGGCAACAAGTCGATCTGATCCGGCGCGGGAGGCTGGCCATCTCGGCCGGTTGCCCTGGACGCCTCCCCGGACTTGATCCGGGGATTTCGCCTGGGTGATGGGCTAAGAATCGACTCAACTGGCCGCGGTCACCGTCACCTCGATGCCATGGACCGAGGTGCTTTCGCCCATATCGGCCTTGCGCGCCGCATGCAGCACATTGATGTTGCGCCGCTCGGGCCGGAGCTTGGGCCAGGCGCCCTTGACCGCCAGCGCCACCCCCGGCGGCGCCTTGGCGTCCACATGGACCGCCATGAGCATCTCGCCCGCCTCGTTGGACAGACGCGCCATCGCCCCCTCCACCAGCCCGCGGCCGGCGGCGTCGGCGGGATGGAGCGTCACGCCCTCGGCCTCGATCTTCGCCTCGTTATGCGGATCATTGCCGTAGCTCGTGTTCATCGCCCAAGCCGAGGCGGGCGA
>DATBBO010000078.1:0-11045 GCA_036270995.1 Dongiaceae bacterium
AAGTTTGATCGCTGGCTCGACCTTGTCTTCGTCGAACGCCTGCTGGTCAGTTGAGGCGCAGCACTTTGCCGGGATTCATGCGGTTGTCCGGATCAAGCGCACGCTTGATGAGGCGCATCGTCGGGATGGCCGAAGGGTGCTCCTCCTCCAGGCACGCGATCTTCCCGAAGCCGATACCATGCTCCCCTGTGCAGGTGCCGCCCATGGCAAGCGCGCGATGCACCATGCGGTCATTCACGCCCTGGGCACGGGCCATCTCCTCCGGATCGTCAGGGTCGATCATGAAGCAGAGATGGAAGTTTCCGTCGCCCACATGGCCGACAATAACGGCGAGGAGCTTCGATTCCACCACATCGCGCTTGGTCTCGAGGATGCATTCGGCAAGGCGCGAGATGGGCACGCAGACGTCGGTCGGCCATCCCTTGGAGCCCGGACGCAAGGCCAGCCCTGCGTAATAGGCGTCATGGCGCGCCTGCCAGAGGCGGTTCCTGTCCTCGGCGCGGGTCGCCCAGCGGAAATCGCCGGCGCCGTGGTCGCCCGCGATGGCCTGAACCGCCTCTGCCTGCTCCACCACACCCTTCTCACTGCCGTGGAACTCGAAGAAGAGTGTCGGCTGCACCGCATAGTCGAGCTTCGCATAGCGGTTGATGGCATCCATCTGAAGTTCGTCCAGGAGCTCGATGCGAGCCACGGGAATACCGCTCTGGATGGTCTGGATCACCGTATCGACGGCGGCGGCGAGATCGGGGAAAGGGCAGACCGCCGCCGACATCGCTTCGGGAATGCCGTAGAGCCGCAGATTGATCTCGGTGATCACCCCCAGCGTTCCCTCGGAGCCGACGAAAAGCCGCGTCAGGTCATAGCCGGCAGCGGATTTGCGCGCCCGGCCGCCGGTCGCAACGATCGAGCCGTCGGCCAGCACGACGGTGAGGCCCAGGACATTCTCGCGCATGGTGCCGTAGCGAACGGCATTGGTCCCCGAGGCCCGGGTCGCCGCCATGCCGCCAAGCGAGGCATTGGCGCCCGGATCGACCGGAAAGAAGAGGCCACGGTCGCGAATGAATTCGTTCAGCTGCTTACGCGTGACCCCCGCCTCGACCCGGCAGTCGAGGTCGCCCTCATTCACCTCGATGATGCGGTTCATCCGGCTGAGGTCGATGCAGATGCCGCCCTGGATCGCGGCGACATGCCCCTCCAGCGAGGTCCCGGTGCCGAAGGGAACCACCGGTGCACCATGCCGGGCGGCGAGGCGCATGATGGCGGCGACCTCTGCGGTCGATTCGGCGAAGGCCACGGCATCCGGCGGCAGGGTGGTATGGTAGGACTCGTCATGGCCATGCTGCTCGCGGACAGCAGCGGAGACAGAGAGCCTGTCGCCGAGCAGTGACTTCAGCTCCTCGATCAGCGGTCCCATGGACCGGCGCGGCGCCTGGATGTTCATGGCCATCTCCGTAGTGAAGGGGCTCGGCCCCCGGCATCGAAGGCCAGGTACCTCAAAGGCTAGACAGCTCAAAGGCTAGACTCATGGGCTGCCCTCGGCAACCATGGCGGCCGCATTTCCATATCGGTGCCATGAGCCTTTCCGTCATCATCCTCACCTTCAACGCCGAGGACACCATCGGCGCAACTCTGGCGAGCGCCGCCGAGGTCTCCGACGACATCCATGCGGTCGATTCCGGCAGCACGGACCGTACCCTCGCCATCCTCGCCGAGCATGGTACCCAGATCGTCAGCCATCCATTTGAGGATTACGGCAAGCAACGCAACTGGGCCATCGACAACCTGCCACTGAAATACGGCTGGCAGCTCCATCTCGATGCCGATGAGCGCCTGACTCCCGAGCTCGTGGCGCGGGTCAAGGCGCTGAAGGCCGGCTTCCCCGCCGATATCGATGGCTATTTCATCCCGCGGCTCATGCATTTCCTCGGCCGTCCGATCCGCCATGGAGGCATGTATCCGATCTGGCATATGCGCCTCTTCCGCACCGGCAAGGCGCGCTGCGAGGACCGCAAATACGACCAGCATTTCCGCTGCGACGGCGCCACGGCGCAGATTCACGCCGCGATGATCGACGACATCCGCATGAGCCTCAGCGAATGGACCGCCCGCCACAACCGGTGGTCCGACGCCGAGATGCGGGAGATCCTGAACCCCGGCGGCAGCGGCGTCATCGCCGGGCGGATCGGGGGCAATCCGATCGAGCGCAAGCGGGCGCTGCGCGGAGGCTATAGTCGGGCACCTTTGTTCCTGCGCGCCCTCGGCCTATTCTTCTACCGCTATGTCCTCCGCCTGGGGTTTCTGGACGGCGTGCCAGGGCTCATCTTCTTCGTGCTCCAGACCTTCTGGTTCCGCTTCCTCATCGATGCGAAGCTCTATGAGCGGAAGCTGAAGAATCAGCCGCCGCAATAGGTAGCGAAGCCGCAACGCGCAGTTTAAGGTGCGCCGCCATGTCGATCTGGGGAAAGATTCTGGGCGGCGCCGCCGGCTTCGCCCTGGGCGGCCCTTTGGGGGCGCTGCTCGGGGCGGTTGCAGGCCATGCCGTCGACCGGCTTGCCGATCCGCCGGTCCAGCCGCCGGTCTCGGAAGAGGACGAGCGCGCCGCCATGCGCCAGATCGCGTTCACGATCGGCGTCATCGTGCTGGGCGCCAAGATGGCCAAGGCCGACGGCGTCGTCAGCCGCTCGGAGATCGCTGCCTTCAAGCAGGTCTTCACCGTGCCGCCGGAGGAGGAGACCAATGTCGGGCGCATCTTCGACCATGCCCGGGTCGATGCCCAGGGCTACGAGCCCTATGCGCGCCAGATCGCCCGGCTGTTCCGGCGCAAGTCGCGCGTCCTAGAGGGTTTGCTCGACGCCCTCTTCCACATCGCCAAGGCCGATGGCCAGGTCGGCGAGGCGGAGATCGCCTATCTGCGTGGCGTCGCCCAGATCTTCGGCTTCGACGATGCCGATTTCGCCCGCCTTCGCGAGAGCCATCTCGGCCCCGATGCCGCCGATCCCTATAGCATCCTGGGGGTGACCCGCGAGATGGACAACACCGCCATCAAGGCGGCTTACCGCCGGATCGTGCGCGAATCCCATCCCGACAGGCTGATCGCCAAGGGCATGCCTCCGGAAGCCGTCGCCCTCGGCACGGCCCGCCTCGCCACCGTCAATGCCGCCTATGAGCGGATCTGCAAGGAACGGGGCATTGCCTAGCGCCACACCTGCGGGCGAGGGAATCTGAAAGTGCCCGCCTCCCCACCTATCGCAGCACTGCGCGGCGCGCGGGTGACCTTCGGCGGCCGGCCCCTCTTCGCCGATATCGATCTCAGCATCGGGCGTGGGGAGAGGGTCGCCCTGGTTGGTGCCAATGGTTCTGGCAAGTCGACGATCCTGAAGCTCCTCGCCGGCTCCATGGAGGTCGATGCCGGCAGCCGCTTCCTGCAGCCGGGCCTCGGCATCGGCCTCCTCGCCCAGGAGCCTGATTTCACCGGCTTCGCCAGCCTCGCCGACTTCGTCGGCGCCGATGGCGCCGAGACCCATCGGGTCGCGGCACTGCTCGATCGCCTCGGCCTCGACGGGACCCGCGATCCAGCCGGGCTCTCCGGTGGCGAAAGCCGGCGCGCTGGCCTTACCAGGGCGCTCGCCGGCGATCCCGACCTCCTGCTGCTGGACGAACCGACGAACCATCTCGACCTCCCGACCATCGAATGGCTCGAAGAGATGCTACTGGGCTTCCAGGGCGCGCTCCTCTTCGTCAGCCACGACCGCGCTTTCCTGCGCCGGCTCTCGACCCGCGTGCTCTGGCTCGATCGCGGTCGGCTGCACGAGCTCGATGCCGGCTTCGATCGCTTCGAAGCCTGGTCGCAGGAGCTGATCGAGCGCGAGGAGCGCGAGGCCCAGCGGCTGGAGAAGCGCATCGCCACCGAGACCTATTGGTATCTGCGCGGTGTCACCGCACGTCGCAGCCGCAATGAAGGCCGGCGCCGGCGACTCCAGGCGCTGAGGGCGGAGCGGGCGCAGCGGATCCTCCGGCCCGGACGCGCAAGACTCGCAAGCGAGGCGGCACCCGCCAGCGGGCAGCTCGTCATCGAGGCTGTGGATCTTGCGAAACGCTTCGGGGCCCGTGTGCTGCTGAAAGATTTCTCCACCCGCATCCTGCGCGGCGACCGCATCGGCATCATCGGCCCCAATGGCGCCGGCAAGACCACCCTGCTGAAGCTGCTGCTGGGCGAAATGGCGCCGGATTCCGGCAGCGTCCGGCACGGCACCAATCTGATCCCCGCCTATTTCGACCAGAAGCGCGCGCCGCTGGCGGAGGATGCGACCTTGTGGGAGACGCTGGCGCCCGCCGGCGGCGACAGCATCATGGTGCGCGGTGTGCAGAAGCATGTGGTGGGCTATCTGCGCGAGTTCCTGTTCGACGAGCGCCAGGCGCTGATGCCGGTCTCGCGCCTCTCCGGCGGTGAGCGCGCCCGGCTGCTGCTCGCCCGGCTCTTCGCGAGTTCGAGCAATCTGCTGGTGATGGACGAGCCTACGAACGACCTGGATCTCGAGACGCTCGATCTCCTGGAGGAGGTGCTGGCCGACTATGACGGCACCGTCCTGCTGGTCAGCCACGATCGCGATTTCCTCGACCGGCTGGTCGCCTCCGTCGTCGTCATGACGGGCGACGGCAGCGCGATCGAGCATGCGGGCGGCTATTCGGACTTGCCTCAGGGGGCACTGCGAAAAGCTGCGCCGGTGAAACCTCCGTCCGCGCGGACAACCGGAGGCCCGTCTCTCGAGCGCCGGCTGCGCATCCCCCAGCGGCTGAGGTACAAGGAGCAGCATGAGCTCGACGCGCTGCCGGGCACAATCGAAGGTCTGCACGGCGATATCGCCGGTCTGGAGCAGGCGCTGGCAGACCCCGCGCTCTATGGCCGTGACCGGGCCGGCTACGAGGCCAAGGCGGCGCGCCTCGCCGCGGCGAAGCGGGAGCTGGCCGTGGCCGAGGAACGCTGGCTCGAGCTCGAGGGCAAGCGCGAGGCGCTGGAAGCCGCGGGCCGCGAGAGCGCGTCGTGACTGCGCCCCGTATCAGCCACAACCACCGATTGAGCGTGGAAACCGGGACGCGAAACTCCGGTTTCGCCGCGATCGCGATCGGACGCCCGACATGAGGCGGATCATCGCGAGCCCATCGCCCAACCACGACCAGCGGCCGGCCGGCAAGGCGATCGACATCCTGCTGCTGCACTATACCGGCATGCGGGATGCGGAAGCAGCACTTCAGCGCCTCCGAGATCCCGCGGCCAAGGTCAGCAGCCATTATCTCATCGAGGAAGACGGGTTGATTCATCGCCTGGTGGACGAATCCCGCCGCGCCTGGCATGCCGGAGTCAGCTACTGGGCCGGGGAGCGCGACATCAATGGCGTCTCCATCGGAATCGAGCTGGTGAATCCCGGTCACGACTTCGGCTACCGGGCCTTTCCACGACCACAGATGGCAGCACTGATCGAGCTCGGGCGGGATATCCTCGCCCGCCATCCGATCCCAGCGCCCCGCGTGCTGGGCCATTCCGACGTGGCGCCCTCGCGCAAGATCGATCCCGGCGAGCTCTTCGACTGGCGCGCGCTCGCAGAAGCGGGCATCGGCCTCTGGCTCGCGCCGGCGCCGGGCGCGGCGGATCTGGCTTCGGTTCAGCGCGCGCTGGCGCGCTATGGCTATGAGGTCGAGCCCAGCGGCGAATACGACGCGGCGACCAGCGATGCACTCCAGGCCTTCCAGCGCCATTTCCGCCCCTCCCTGATCGACGGGCGCACGGATGGCGAAACGGCGGCCCTCCTGCATGGGCTCGTGAAACGCCTTGGTTGACGGCGCGCGCGCGAGCGCTTAGCTAACAGCCGCCAGACGGCCGGATGGCCGCTTTCCGGCCTTCGGGCCGGGGGGAGGAAAGTCCGGGCTCCACGGAAACACGGTGCCGGGTAACGCCCGGCGGGGGCGACCCCAGGGAAAGTGCCACAGAGAGCAGACCGCCGGCGCCCATCCTCGGATGCCGCCGGCAAGGGTGAAAGGGTGCGGTAAGAGCGCACCGCGCTGCCGGTGACGGCAGCGGCATGGCAAACCCCACCGGGAGCAAGACCGCATAGGGGCGGCCGGCCGACCGGTCCTTCGGGACCGGCGCCGGCGAGGCGCGTTTCCGCCGCCGCCGCCCGGGTAGGTCGCGCGAGGCGTCCGGCAACGGACGTCCCAGAGGAATGGTCATCCCTGGCCCGCAAGGGCCGGGACAGAACCCGGCTTACAGGCCGCCTGGCATTTTTTCCTATCCCGCTCCGGATCATCTGGAACAGAAAATGAACATCATTTCGCCCCATTGTCTTGCGAGCATTGTCGAGACGAGCTCCAGGCATGGTGTTCGGCAAGCAACTCGATCTCGTTTTGTTCTTGGGACAACCATAACCCATGCCAAGATCGCCGCAACGCCCGGAAATACCACGGTTTTACTAAGTAATCCCATTGACCCCCATAAGATCCCATGATATCCCATGAACACCCGCATACCGTCCCGGCGGCGGGGAGTTTTTGGCCGGGACGCCCGAGATTTCGTCGGCCCCGCAGATGGAGCTGTCGGGTGGGCGATGGGAGGGGGGTCGGAACGGCCGACGCGTCATGGCTTTGTTCCTGGACACATTCGTCAACAAGCTCGACCGAAAAGGGCGCGTTTCGGTCCCGGCGCCCTATCGCCAGCAGCTTGCCTCCCACGGCTTTCAGGGAATCGCGGCGCTGCCCTCCTTCAAGCACCGCGCAATCCAGTGTGGGAGCCTCGACTGGCTCGACCAGATCAACAGGCAGCTCGGCGGCGTGGACCTCTTCTCCGATGAGCATGACGACCTGACAGCGACCTTGTTCAGTGACACCAAGCAGCTCCCCTTCGACGGCGAGGGCCGCATCATCCTGCCGCCGGCGCTGATCGAACATGCGGGCATCGGCGAGCTCGCAGCCTTCGTGGGTCGCGGCAGCATCTTCGAGATCTGGGATCCCTCCGCGCTCGACGCCTACAAGACCGAGGCGCGCAGGCGCGCGCTGGAAAAGGGGCGCACCCTGCCCCGCCGTGGCCCGACCGGGGGAGGCACTGAATGAGCGCGCCTCGCCACCGCCCCGTGCTGCTCGCCGAGGTGCTGCGGCTGCTCGCGCCCCGCGATGGCGGCATCTATGTCGATGGCACCTTCGGCGCTGGCGGCTACAGCAGCGCCATCCTCGAATCCGCCGATTGCCGTGTGCTGGGCATCGATCGCGATCCCCGCGCCATCGCCGATGGCGCCACCCTCGCCGACCGCTTCGCCGGGCGCCTCACGCTGATCGAAGGCCGCTTCGGCGAGATGACTGATCTGCTTGCCGCCGAAGGTGTTGCCGCCGCCGATGGCGTGGCGCTCGATCTCGGCGTCTCTTCCATGCAGCTCGATGAGGCCGAGCGCGGCTTCTCCTTCCGCGCCGGCGGGCCATTGGATATGCGCATGAGCCGCGAGGGCCCGAGTGCCGCCGATCTCGTCAACGGCCTTCCGGAGACGGAGCTCGCCGACATCCTGTTCCGCTATGGCGAGGAAAAACGCTCCCGCGCCATCGCGCGCGCCATCATCCGCCGGCGTGGGGAGGCACCCATCACCCGCACGGACGAACTGGCCGCCGTCGTCCACAGCGTCACCGGCCCCAAGCGCCCGGGCCGGGGACAGAGCGCCATCGACCCGGCGACGCGGAGCTTCCAGGCGCTGCGCATCGCCGTGAACGACGAGCTGGGCGAGCTCGACCGCGGCCTCGTCGGCGCCGAGGCGCTGCTGAAGCCCGGCGGCCGACTCGCCGTCGTCTCCTTCCATTCCCTCGAGGATCGTCGGGTGAAACAGTTCCTGCGGCAGCGGTCGGGACGCTCGCCGCAGGCATCACGCCATCTCCCGGCCGGTGGCCGGGAGATGGCGCCCAGTTTCCGACGCTGCCCGGGCGATGAGGCCGCGGCCGGCGAGGCGGAGGTCGCGCATAACCCGCGCGCCCGTTCCGCCAGGCTGCGCGGCGCCGAGCGCAGCGAAGCTCCGCCCTGGGGCGCGATGCGGGAGGCCGCATGATCCGCCCCGGCACCCTTCTCTGGCTGGGCCTGGTGGCGCTCGCGGGCTTCGGCCTGTTCCAGCTGAAATACCGCGTCCAAGGCCAGGAGCAGGAGCTTGCGCACCTGTTCCGCGAGATCCAGAACGATCGCGACCAGATCCAGGTCCTGCGCGCCGAATGGGCGCATCTCAACGACCCGCATCGCCTGGCCGACCTCGCGCGGCGCTATCTCGATCTGGCGCCCGTCGCCGGCGTGCAGATCGTGCGTTTCGATACCCTGCCACCGCGGCCCACGGCCACGGTCGAGCAGGCCGCCAATAGCGGCGATGCCTCGGTCCTTGCTTTGCTGACGCAGCTCGGCGCCGTCACCTTCGTCGCCAAGGTGACGCCATGAGCCCGCTCGGGGGCCGCCCGGCGCCCTGCAGCCCGCGTCACGCCGATCCGCTGCCGCCGCGGCGCGAGGAGATCGTGCAGCTCGACGGGACGACCAAGAAGGCGCTGGAGACCGGCCGCTCGCGCCTCTTGATCGGCGCCGCTCTCTTCGCGCTCGCCTTCATCGCCATTTGCGGTCGCCTGGTCGATGTCACGCTGTTCGAGGACGGCATCGATCCCCGTACCGCCGAGCAGCCCTCGCTGGCCGCCCCCGTCGCCGAGCGCGCCGATATCGTGGATCGCAACGGCGTGGTGCTGGCGACCAGCCTGCAGACCGCCTCCCTCTTCGCCAATCCGCGCCAGATCAAGAATGTGGACGAGGCGGCGAAGGAGATCGCCGCCACCATCCCCGAGCTCAGCGTCGCCGAGCTCAGGGCCAAGCTCAGCACCGACAAGAGCTTCGTATGGCTGCAGCGCAATCTGACGCCGCGCCAGGAGTACGACGTCACCCGGCTCGGGATCATGGGGCTCTACTTCCAGGCCGGTGAGCGCCGTGTCTATCCGATGGGCGCGCTCACCAGCCATGTCGTCGGCTTCACCGACATCGACAACAAGGGCCTGGGGGGAATCGAGCAGTCCTTCGACGACGTGCTTGCCGGCGGGCGCCATCCGGTGCAGCTCTCCCTCGATGTCCGCATCCAGCAGATCCTGCGCCAGGAGCTGCAGCGCGGCATCGACGACTTCACCGGCATCGGCGGCGTCGGCATCGTCCTCGACGCCCAGACCGGCGAGGTCCTGGCCATGGTCTCGCTGCCGGACTTCGACCCGAACCAGATCAACAGCGCCACCCCCGATCAGCGCTTCAACCGCGCCACTCTCGGCGTGTACGAGATGGGTTCGACCTTCAAGACGCTGAACACCGCCATGGCGCTGGACAGCGGCAAGATCAAGATGACCGACGCCTTCGATGCCGCTCATCCGATCCAGATCGGCCGCTATACCATCCATGATTTCGAGCCGATGCATCGCGCGCTCTCAGTGCCCGAGGTCTTCATGTACTCCTCGAATATCGGCGCGGCGCGCATGGCCATGGTCATCGGCATCGAGGCCCAGAAGGCCTTCATGGCCAAGTTCGGCATGCTGCGTCCGGTGAGCCTCGAGCTGCCCGAGCTCGGCAAGCCGCAATACCCCGCCGACTGGCGCCCGATCAACAGCATGACGATCGCCTTCGGCCAGGGCATCGCCGTCAGCGCCGTGCATGTGGTCTCCGCCGTGGCCGCGATGGTGAATGGCGGCATCATCCGGCCGGCGACACTGATCAAGCGGGCGCCCGACGAGGTGAGCGATGGCCAGCGCGTCATTTCGTCCGATACCTCCAGCAAGATGCGTGAGCTATTGCGCCTGGTGGTCCAGGCAGGCACCGGCAAGTCAGCCGACGCGCCGGGCTATCTCGTCGGCGGCAAGACCGGTACCGCGCAGAAGCAGAAAGGGCATGGCTACGAGCCGAATGCGCGGCTGGCATCCTTCATCGGTGCCTTCCCCATGAGTGCCCCCCGCTATGTGGTGTTCGTGATGGTCGATGAGCCGCATCCGAATGCCCATTCCTACGGCTTCGCCACCGGCGGCTGGGTGGCGGCCCCGGTGGTCAGCCGGGTCGTGCAGCGGATGGCGCCGATGCTGGGCCTCCCGCCGATCCCGAAGGACGCGCCCGAGGCGAAGAACGAGCTGCTGACGCAGGTAAGCGCCACGGCGAATGCGGCTGAGTGAACTCTTGCGTGGGCCCAGGGAGGGCCGAAGCGTGACGACAGGACTGGAGGTCGAGATCCGCGGACTCTCGGCCGATTCGCGTAAGATCGAGCCAGGCTTTCTCTTCGCCGCTCTGCCGGGCAGCAAGCTCGACGGCCGCCGCTTCATCGCCGAGGCCGCCGCCAAAGGCGCCGTCGCCGTGCTGGCGCCGGAGGACACCGAGGTGCCCGCCGGTATCGTCCTGGTCGCCGATGAGAACCCGCGCCGGCGTCTCGCGCTGATGGCCGCGCGTTTCTACGGCCGCCAGCCGCGGACCATCGCCGCGGTCACGGGGACCAGCGGCAAGACCTCCACCGCCGAATTCACGCGCCAGATCTGGGCGCTGCTCGACCGCCGCGCGGCGAGCCTTGGCACGCTCGGTGTCGTGGCGCTCGAGGGCAGCGAATATCTCTCGCTCACCACCCTCGATCCCATCGACCTGCATCGCCGACTGGCAGGGCTCGCCGAGGCCGGCATCGATCACCTCGTCATGGAAGCCTCCTCCCACGGCCTCGACCAATACCGCGTCGACGGGGTCGAGGTGACGGCCGCGGCCTTCACCAATCTCAGTCGTGACCATCTCGACTATCACGGCACCATGGCTGCCTATCTCGCCAGCAAGACGCGGCTCTTCGCCGAGGTGACGGCGCCGGGCGGCGGCGCGGTGCTCAACCGCGACGCGCCGGAATACGAGACGCTCCTCGCCGCCAGCCGCGGCCAGGGACATCGTGTGATCACTTTCGGACGGAGCCGCAGCAGCGATCTCAGGTTGGCCGAGCAGCAACCCGAGGCGGAGGGGCAGCGCCTGATCATCGAGGCCTTCGGTCAGCGGG